>VMSU01000161.1 GCA_013792005.1 Desulfobulbaceae bacterium | reverse complement strand
TTTATCTTGAATTACCCTTTGTTTATTGATCCAAGAGGGGGGATTTAGACTTATGATTGACAAGCGTCACAGTCCCAACCTACACTGATCGACATGATCTCTCGTCGAAACAAGACAATCCCCCGACTTATAGGACTGGCAGCTCTAGCCCTGCTTCTTGCTATTGGCTGGGGCGCCGGAGAGTTCCGTGCTAAGCGCGCCGATGCCGAGATGCGCAATACCCTGTTGCAGCAAGCCACAGAGCTTGCCCGCACCATCAACCCTGACCTGGCAAAACAACTCACCTTCACAGAGGCGGATGCTGGGACGCCAGCTTTTGAGTACATTCGCGAACAGATGATCTCGGGGGGCAAGACATTCCCGCAACGAGGGGTTTATAGCCTTGCCATGCAGAGAGACAGGCTCGTTTTCGGCCCGGAAAACTATATGCCGGGGGATCCCCAGAGCAGCTCACCGGGAACACCCTACGAACAACCGACTGAAGCTCTTCTACAGTTCTTTTCAACGTATGAACCATTCACCGAAGGTCCGGTCTCTGACGAGTACGGAACCTTTGTCTCAGCTATTGTCCCAGTGGTTGACCCCATCTCTGGTTCTCTAGTGATGGCAGTGGGTATCGACATCAACGCCAACGATTGGCAAAAACGCCTTAACGCCTCCCGCCTGGACCCGCTTCTCTCCACCTCCTTCCTGATCACCCTGATTCTGATCGGCTGGTCCACAATCCACTGGCGCAATAAAAATCTACGTCCAGATGCTGTCAACCTCACCGTATGGATTCTTACTCCCGCGACACTGGCCTTACTTGGCGGAGCCATCTTTTTCAGCATCTTCCTCTATCAGATCAAGATTGACCAATCGCGGCAGGAACTCCTGAACCTTACCGATCATGCCCGGCGCCAGTGGGATCGGCTAATCACCTCCCAAGTCCAGGTTTTGAAGAATCAATTGCCCCTTATCAGTAGTTCATCAGAGATGTATAACGCCTGGAAAAATCGTAACCTCAACGCGCTTATAGCTCTCGGGACCCCAATTTTTCTCGACATACGGCATGACTCCAATATCAGCCACATTTACTTCATCGACACAGACCGCACCTGCTTTCTAAGATTGCATGAGCCAACCCGCCATGGCGATATCATCAACCGCCACACCCTGTTAATGGCTCAGAAAACCGGTTTTGACTCCTGGGGGGTCGAGCTTGGACCATTAGGCGCCTTAACCCTCCGCTATGTCCACCCATGGGTAGAAAATAATGAGGTCCGAGGCTATATCGAACTGGGCATAGACCTTGTCAATCTAACCACTGAACTCAGTCGGTCCTTGAACATTGAAGAGATCACCGTCCTCAGGAAAGAGTTCATCAACGAAAAAAATTATGCCCTGGCAGGCCATACTTCCGGCTCCATAGGCAAGTGGGGACGCTTTCTCAACTTTGTAGTGACACAGCAAACAGCGCCAGACATTCCGGATACGGTGGCCCACTGGCTTAACCACAGCCACCAACCGTTTTCTCAGACTCCAGTTTTCCGTGCACGTATGGGAGAACAACGGCTCCTCTGTGGTGTCATCCATCTTCCTGATGCCTTGGGCCGCGATGTCGCCGATCTGATTATACTTCACGACATCACCAGCCAACACGCCGCCGACACAGGAGACCTCCTCCTTGGCCTAGGGATGATGATTGGACTTTTTGGTGGAGTGATATCTCTTCTCTGGGCGGTTACAACGTCGGCAGAAGAGCAGTTGACAACCGCTTTCACCCATCTACGCGACAGTGAAGCCTCCTATCGCCGACAGTTCGCAGACAACACTGCCATCATGCTTCTCGTCTCTCCCGATGACGGTCAGATCCTTGAGGCCAACCAAGCAGCGCTTAACTTCTATGGCTACTCTCGAGAGAAGATCCTGGCGATGCAAATCAACGACCTTTCTATTTCGCCATCAGGGAAGATCGATCACTCCATGAAATCGACCACCAGCGCCCAGGGCCAGAAAATCCAATCGCAACACAGCTTGGCTGATGCCTCGCTCAGAGAAGTGGAAATCTCCTGTAGTCGTATTCAATTTAGAGACCGTCAGGTCATCCACCTGATTATTCATGACATCACCTCAAGAACCCGTGCCGAACAGAAACTGATTTTAGCCAACCAACGCGCCGAAGCGGGAGCGATGGCCAAGAGTCAATTTCTCGCTAATATGAGCCATGAAATCAGAACTCCCATGAGCGGCGTCATCGGCATGGCTGGATTGCTGTTGGAGACAAAACTCACCAACGAACAGCGCCACTACGCCAGAATCATCATGTATAGCGGTAATGCGCTGCTCGAACTGCTAAATGACATCCTGGACTTTTCAAAAATAGACTCAGGAAGACTGGAAATCGAAAACACTACTTTCGATCTGATGAACATCGTGGAAGAATGTGTTGATCTGATGGCGTTGCGCGCCCAGGAAAAGGGGATTGAACTGCTCTGCGGCCTTCCACCTGACTTGCCATCCCCACTTGCAGGCGACCCTGGTCGCCTGCGGCAAATCATCTTAAATCTTGTTGGCAATGCCATTAAGTTCACCAGCAAGGGAGAAATTTCCATGCTGGTCTCGGTGGTCAGCCAAGACTCGAGACAAACAATCCTTCGGTTTGAGGTCCGGGATACCGGAATTGGCATGGACGCCAACACAGTCAGCACACTCTTCACCCCCTTTCAACAAGAGGACGCGTCTACCTCACGAAAATACGGTGGTACCGGACTTGGCCTGGCTATTTCTAAACGATTAGCCAAGTTAATGGGAGGAGATATCGGCGTTACCAGCATCAAAGGAGAGGGCTCTACCTTTTGGTTCACCTCGGTGTTCAGTAAAGAATTTTGTACGACCACTGCTCAACCGCAAAAGAGCATCACGGGACTTGCAAGACGCAAGATCCTGATTGTCGACGCAAACGCTACCCAAAGAGAAATATTCAGGAACATCTTTGACCACTGGAAAATGCGTCACCTTCATGCCATTTCCGGCACAGAAGCCCTGACCATGCTCCAGCAAGCCGCCAGGATAAACGATCCATTCGACCTGATTATCATCGACATACAGTTGCCAGACATGACCGGCGCCGAACTAGGCCACGCCATTGCCAATAATAATGCGCTCCAAAAATGCCGACAGATATTTCTCACCTCCATTACCCAGCAAGAAAATCAAACCCGGTTCAGTGACGATAGGGTTTATACCTCCATCACCAAACCGATCAGGCAATCGGCTCTTCGCAACTGTCTAACTCGTGCCCTCGGCTTAAATGAGGAGACGGATGCTTCAGTTACCACCAGTCCTCATTGTCATTGGCAACAGAACATCCCAATAAGTCAACAACGCATTCTTCTGGCTGAGGATAATGCAGTAAACCAGGAAGTCGCTCTGACAATAATCCGCAAGTTGGGGTATCACATCGATGCCGTGACAACCGGAAAAGAGGTTATAGCTACCCTTGAATCGACCCCTTACGCCCTGGTACTGATGGATAGTCAAATGCCGGAGATGGATGGACTGGAGGCCACCCGGGCCATTCGCTCTGGAACAACCAAGGCGCCAAACCCACAAATCCCGATCATTGCCATGACTGCCAATGCCATGCAAAGTGATCGTGAGATGTGCTTAAACGCTGGCATGAACGATTACATCAGCAAACCATTTACCAAGCAATCCTTGGCCCAGACTCTATCCCAGTGGTTAGACAGGGACAGCGCCGTCGAATCTCCAGAATCCCCGGACACCAGAGAGCCTTTCGCACCACCTCCAACCGAGAAGATCACCCACGGAAACCCATTTGACCACCATGAGTTCAATGCCCGCTTAGGCCTTGACCAAGAGACGATGGAGCGATTTCTCACCATGTTTCTCAACTCGATGCCACCCGGCATTGAGGAACTGAAAACACTGATAGAAAATCACAACCTGGCATCCGCCTGGGGCGTAGCCCATAGGATCAAAGGGTCTGCCGCCATGGTGAGCTGCAACGAGATAAGCGCCATAGCGCTGGCAATTGAAAAGGCGGGCAAAAAAGGTGACCAAGCCTTAATTGAGCATCTCCTGCCCCAGCTTGAACATGCTTACGATCAACTTCGGTCTTTCGTCGATCAAAGCTGAACGTGGCTCTAAACTATTTCCAGATTTTTTGTTGGTAACCGTACCACGGCTTTTTTTTCTCCTGTTCCCTTCGGCTCCGCTCAGGGAACATGGCATTGAAAATGAATTCTTGTTCCTTTCCTTCGGAAGAGTTAGCTGAAAATAGTTAAGAGCCACGAAGCTAAAAAGTTTCACGAGATCGTCATTACTGAATCATCTCAGGTTTGCTTCCCTAGCCTAGTTCTTCTTTGTCAGATTAGCTGAGGTCCAGTGCGTCACAACAGTCTGGATTTCGGCTAACATCATGCCGGAATGACCAGAAATTTCATGCGACACAGCTGTAACGTAAATGTGACAAAGTAGAACTAGCTCCATATTTTTTTGCAAGTTCATTATTCTTATACTCGACAAACATTACAAAATGGGGAATTGCACGTATTGCTATTGCTATTGCTAATAAATATACTACATTGTGTAAAAAAAATTTCCGCAACTTGCTGTTAACACATCATATAAAGACCATTACCAATATGAATTCAAACCTTTTCTGAATTACATCACATTGAGATGATTACCGAAAGCAGTCCCACTCCACCTTCACGGACAGATTATTCCGTAAAATCGGAAACACAGCGCTATTAAACACACCCCCAGGAAATGTGTTCGCGCATAATTCGCCACCACCATTGACACCGAAAAACTATCTCTTTATTGGCACGAATACTGCGTGGCTGACTACCCCTTAGTGTACTACTTGCCCATTTTCACCTTACCGCAACAATGATACTCTGTGAGCAACCTATTGAACAATTCATCCGCATATGACATTCTTCATAGTTTGAATGATCCTGCTCTTATTGTTGATAAAAACTACCGCATCATCTTTGCCAATCAACATCACCTAGAGTTATGCGAGATGGCAAAAGAACAGGTCTTGGGACAAAAATGTCACGAAATCCATCATCACTGCCCGAATCCTTGCGAAAAAGCAACCCTGGCCGATCAACCTTGTCCGCACCGCCAGGTCTTCTCATCAGGCTTGCCGATTACGATCAGGCACCTCCACACCATGACCGATGAATCAACAAAAGAGTTCGAAATCACCACAACACCCTTGTTTGACGAAAATGGCAAAGTGGACAGAATTCTCCAAGTGATGAAGGAAATCACCGAACAACAACTACTCAAGCACCAACTTCAAACCGCCAAGGATGAGTGGGAAAAAACCTTTGATGCCATGAGTGACATTATCACTTTGATGGATAAAGAATTTCGGATAATCAGAGCAAACAAGGCAACGTATAACTTTTTCAAGGTGAAACCGGGTGAGATTAACGGCAAATATTGCTATGAGCTTTTCCGCGGCGCTGACGAACCATGCCCCGATTGCCCGGTATTCGATACCATTCAGGATGCAGGGTGCCATCATAGAGAAAAGATAGCCCACGCTAAACTCGAGAAGATCTTTCATGTTTCCTCGGCGCCGATTTTCAACTCAGAGGGAGAGGTGCAATATCTCGTACATATCGCAAAGGATATTACCGATCTAACCAAACTCCAGGAAGATCTCTTTCAGGCCCACAAGATGGAAGCCATTGGAGCGCTGGCTGGCGGCATTGCCCATGACTTTAATAATATCTTGACCGCCATCCTTGGCTATACGGAACTGGCTCGTGCAGACACCCCTCACTCAAGTCACTGTACGCAATATCTGGATCAAGTGCTTAAGGCAGGAGACAGGGCCCGCGGATTGATCAGTCAAATTCTCACCTTCAGTCGGAAACATCCTCAACAGATTATCCCGATGTGTCCTGTCATAATTGTTAAAGAAGTTATCAAGTTACTACGAGCCTCCCTGCCAAGCACAGTCGAAATTCGAGACACCATCGATCCACAATGTGGATCGATAATGGCAGATCCCATTCAGGTTCACCAAATTCTGGTGAACCTCTGTACCAATGCCTTTCAGGCGATGCCTGACCAAAAAGGAATAATTATAATCTCTCTGAGCCAAACGACAGGATCAAAGGAAGCCCTGGTGGCAAGAGAATCACCATTGCCCCTTGGTTCGCTCATCAAACTAGAGGTGACCGATACCGGAAGCGGTATGAATCAGGCCACCAAGGAAAGGATCTTCGACCCCTACTTCACAACGAAAGAGATAGGTAAAGGAACCGGCATGGGCTTAGCTGTGGTCCACGGCATTGTCAACAGCCATGGCGGCTCAATGCGAGTGACAAGTGAACTCGGTAAGGGGACAACGTTTTCCGTCTTTTTCCCCTCCCTTCCCCCCCAGACCAAGTTGGAAGAGCAGGAAATCAACCAGATCCCCATACCAACAGGCAATGAAAGCATTTTACTAGTCGACGATGAGATCGCAATTGTCACCATGCAGCAATCGGTTCTTGAACGCTTGGGTTATCATGTTGTTGTAAAAACAACAAGCAACGATGCCCTCAGCGAGTTCCAGTCTCATCCTGACCAATACGATCTTGTGATCACCGATCAAACCATGCCAGATATTACAGGGGCTGAACTTGCCATCTCTCTGTTGCAAATTAAACCAGGACTCCCGATTATCCTCTGCACTGGCTACAGCGCCATAATTTCCGAAGAAGATACTAAAAGAATCGGTATCAAGAAATTTATCACTAAACCTGTAACATCAACAGAACTGGCAACCATAGTCCGTCAGGTGTTGGATGGACAGAGATAATCAACAAGAGGCCGGGATCAAAGAGCTATTCCTAAGAAGACTACGGATAGGAGTCAGTTCCTGCCTCCTTGGCACCCTTGTGCGCTATGATGGACTCGACCAGTGTGATCACTTTATCACTGGAACCCTTGGCAGAGTTTTTGATTTGTACCCGGTGTGTCCTGAGTATGAATGCGGGATGGGAGTACCACGAAAAGCAATGAGACTGGTGGGCGAGGCCGAGCAACCTCGTTTGATGGTCATCTGCTCTGGGGCGGATCAAACGGAACAAATGAACTCCTGGTGCCAACAAAAAATCACCATACTGGACAGCGACGAACTTGATGGATTTATCTTTAAGAGTAAATCACCCAGTTGTGGCATGGAGGGTGTCAAGGTCTATCCTACAAACGAAGATGGGATGTGGCAACGAATAGGAAAGGGCCTGTTCGCCAAGGCCTTTCTCGATCATTTTCCGCTGCTACCCGTAACTGATGAGCTGAAGCTCCAGGACGTGACACTGAGGGATAACTTCATCGAACAACTTTTTGTCTGCCAACGATGGCGCGCCTCTAAAGCTGAGACGTTATCAGCGCAAGGCTTAATCAACTTTCACAGCGCCAACAAACTTCAAGTGTTATCCCACAGCGAAACACACTATCAAGCCTTGGGCAAAGTGGTTGCCCAAACTTTAACCAAACCAATTCCTGAGTTGTTCGCCGACTACGAGATGCTCCTGATGAGGGCTTTGCAGGAAGTTCCATCTCCCCCAAAACACCTTAACGTCCTGCAACACATCCTGGGGTACTTCAAAAAGCTCATCACCCCTGACGAAAAGCAAAACCTGCTCTCCTCATTCGAAGAGTACCTGAACGGAACAACCCCTTTGATCGTGCCAATCACCCTGCTCAAACATTACGCCAGTCAATATCAACAAGAGTACCTGACCAGACAACACTATCTCAATCCCCACCCAGACGAGTTGCTGCTGCGCTATCACACCTGAAGCCGATCCTACAACTCCCTACAGCGCACAAGCTTCAGCGAAATCTGTTTGGGGCTCTTGCCTTTTACCCAATCGGACCTATTATTAGGGCAGTAACATAGTCGGTTCAAACCCACCTCAAGTAATTTTACCCAGGTGACCTCCATGCCAATTTATGAATACCAATGCCTCGATTGTAACGCCGCCTTTGAAAAAATTCTCACTTCATCCACATCGACAGAGCTTATTATCTGCAGCGAATGCAAAAGCGCCAAAGTGAAGAAAAAGATTTCAGCGACCAGCTTTCGTCTGGCAAACACCTCATCGAACGTAATTCCTGCCGGGGCGCTTTCCGGCTGTTCAACCAAATCCGGCTTCTCCTGAGCTTGATTCAAAAACGGGCCCGTGTGGCCCGTCAATCACTGCAATGATCCGGTAAAGTTAAAACTCCTCAGCCGCTCTTTACTATGGCCTCCATCCAGACGCCGCCATAATAAGGCCAGATCCCCTCGTTTACGAAGCCCCCCTGACAGATCAACAACCACATAGTCAAGGCCAAGGGCCTTAAGATCATCCAATCGATCCAGCAGCGAAAAAGGATCGGTTGGAACTGCCAGGGTCTGACCAAAGCTCTTGGCAAGAACAAACTCCTCACCCTTTGGTGAGACAAACGTTTGACCAAAGCTGAAAAAGCCAGGAGACGGGCGGGCGGTGAAAAGCGGCGGAAAACCATAGACCGTCATCCCCAGCCCCTTCTGCCGATGTGGAGTGAGCACGGCAACAAGGTCCCTGTCTGCCTCAATCGACACCTGGGACGTAGCGATGCCCATGTCGGCTAAGGCCTGTAGCGCCTGGGAGTTCATCACATTCAAACTATAATGACCATAGAGCATCAACCTGCTCTTCCGAGATCGATCTGGAGGCCTTTTCGTCCGGCTTGACTTTTTTCGGATCTGAGACAAAGACTCCTCCGCTTCGCCCCCGGCACGCATGACCTCAATCAACAACTGCAACTGTCCGACATGGGCAATCTGCCAGTCAAAAAAACCCTGACGAAAAAGCAAAGCGATGGCTTGCCGATAAAAGGCGAGATCTGGTTCAACAATGATCGGAGGCAGGGCCCAGATCAAACTTCGACGCAGGTCCCCTGCAACTGCCAGACGTTTAAGCTGACGTAACGTCTCCTGGGTCAGAAGTACCACGACCCGGGCGGGAAGGTTATGGCGCGGCAACTGATTCAACACTATCAAATCATCAATCTTCAACCACCATGGTAATGGCGGCCCCGACGATACGGATGCGTCCTTGCGCTGGCCTCTGCCAGGGCGGAAAGGTGCTCCGCTTTTAGGCCCCCCCTCCGGCACAACGCTACGGCGGGCCGGATGAGCCTTGGTTTTCGGTGCGACTTGAGCGACAACAGTGCGTATCCGATCACGATTCCGCTCCTTATCAACGAGCTTTTTGAACTTCTGAGGAGCAAAACTGTTCGCCTTGGCTGCATTTTGGCGTGAATCACTGGTATCAACCTTATAGACCGGATCATTGGTTTGCGCGCTTTCAGGCACAGATAGACGAACCGTTTGCCCTGCTTCTGCTTCCTGAACCTGCCTGCCTGCCAACCACAATTCCCTCACGGTGAGTGAATCCCGCTCGCCACTCTTCTCATTATGGACCCGGATGCGATCACCAAGCAACAGCGGCTCCCTAAGTTTCAACTCTGCCCTTCCTTGTCGACAGTGTGTCACCTTGCCAAGAAACAGACCGATATTGCCTGAATACTGATGAGTAATGAGGTTTTCATCGGTCCCCGGCAGGAAATATCCTGTCGAGGTCTTTCGACCCATAGCCTGAGCCAGGATCTTACCTGCCTCGCGCAGCGCCACATCGTCTCCAGGGTGATCCAACGCCAACCTGTAGGCGCTGACCACAGCGCCTACATACTGACGACTGCGCATCCTCCCCTCGATCTTCAAAGAACTGACCCCTGCCTCCCGCAACTGATCAATCAGGCCGATCCCTTCCAAGTCATTCATGGAAAAAAGATAGCCGCCTCCTTTAGCAGGACCGCCACGCCATGAATATTTCCTTCGGCATGGTTGGACGCAACGTCCGCGCAAGCCACTCTTTCCGCCAAGAAAACTGCTGAACAGGCATAATCCGGAATAAGCAAAACACATAGCGCCATGGACAAAGACTTCAACTTCTGCGGGACTGGCGTTTGCGGCGGTTGCGATCTCGTCAATACGCATCTCCCTGGCCAGCACCACCCGGGCAAAACCCATCTCAGCCAACTGCCGGACATTGATAGAGTTATGAGCCCCCAACAAGGTGCTGGCATGCAGACGCAGTTCAGGAAAATACCGGCGGGCCAGGCGATAAATTCCAAGATCCTGAATAATCAAGGCATCAACACCAATTCCTGCCAGCACCGAGAGCAACTCGACCACCACAGGAAGATCTTCCTCCTTGACCAGAGAATTCATCGCCACATAGAGCTTGACTCGACGCTGATGCGCGAAGTCAGTCATGGCAGCTATCTCCTCAAAAGTGAAATGTCGGGCCAAGGCCCTGGCATTAACAGCAGGAGCGCCGATATAGATAGCATTGGCGCCATTTTCGACAGCAGTCTGAAAGACATCAAGACTGCCGGCTGGGGCCAGCAATTCCAGAGGAGAGTGCACTAAGCGTTACCGGGAAATAGAGATAAAGGGGAGGATAAAATAGAAGTTATTACCTTCCTCCGTGGATTCGTAACCGACCACCCCACCATGGAGTTCAACCACATATTTAATAAAAGCAAGGCCATGACCACGACTCTGATCAGGTCCCATATGATTTGGCTTGTAACTGGCAGGTCGGTTTGCCCCCATGAAACCATCCTGGAACAGCATGGAAATCTCATTATCAGGCAGAGAGCGACCGGTGGAAAAGACATTAAGCTTGATCCCATCCTTATCAGGACCAAAATACCCTGGAAGGATCATCCGCCCATAAGCCACGGCCTTACGGAGCGTCCCTTGATGGCTGATAACAGTTTCTGCGTATTTCACCACATTGGAAAAAAGATTGGCATAAACTTGAGATAAAAGCCCAAAATCGACACGGATCTCAATCTCCTCGCCTTCCATATCATCGGGTTTGTCGATAGTAATCCTGCGAGCCGCCATTCTCTTTTCGTAGTGACTAAGCTGGGGAAGGATAATATCCGTCTCCAACTTACACACCTGCGGGTGAAGAACCAGCCGTCCTTCCTCGAAATGATCCCGCCGAAACAAGCTTTCGAGAAAGAGACTAAGATTAGCGTGGTGTTTATCTATCTCCTGATAGGAATCAAGCAGACGAGTGCGAATCTCCCCAATCCTGCCGACCACCTCCTGACACATGGCAGGGTCGCCGTTGCCCACATTTTTGTACTGATCAATCAATTCGGCAAGGGCACACAAATCATCAATCCTCTTCTTGAGCTGCTTGAAGAGATGTTTGTAATACATGTTTGGCACAATGACATTGTGCTCAATGTCACTGACCAGGTTGTTGATGAACTGAATATGTTTGATATTTTGCTGAGCCAACAACCGTTTTCGGAGGTTATAACCGATCCGGTTGGTGTATTTGGTAAAAAAAAACTTGTCTGACTCTGTGAGTTTGGCCAGGGGATAGACCTCGAACATGCCAATTGGGGTCAAACTCTGCAAAGGAACCGGATGTTCATCAAACTGCATCGGTTTGGATTTTACCGGAACCAAATACGAGCCCTCGGCCTCGTAAGGCTCATCAGCAATGGAGACATAGGGAAGACCTAGAATCGGGGGATCGTACACACCATGCAGGCTATCGCAGACCAGGAGTAAAGAGCGATCATCTCCTCCCTTAAGATAGAGCCTGCTTTCGAGTCCAAAAGACTCAAGCGGGACGGTGACACAGATACGATACAGGTCCGATAGCGAATCAAACTCCTGGGACAGATCAAAAAAAGTCTTCAGGATATCGTTTTTCTTACGACTGAAGTCATAGGTGATATAATCACGCCGCTTCTGTTCAACCCGTTTACGAATCTCCGTCAGATCAAAACGAGGCGTGCTATCGATATCAGCTTTGTTCATTGTTCGCCGGGAAAACCAATGTTAATGAAGATAGCATTTAGCGTGACTGCCAGACAAGGACAACCTCATCGTCCTTGCCTTCTGTCTCGCTCAGAGTAACATCAACATGCTCATCGAGTGTCTCCAAAACCTCAAGACCGACATAGTTGGGCTGGACAGGCAACTCACGACCACATTTTCGATCAATCAGTACCGCCAACTGAATGCAACGGGGTCTGCCAAAATCCATGATCGCATCAAGCGCCGCCCGGATGGTGCGACCGGTGAAGAGCACATCATCCACTAGAATGATGGTGTAGTCTTCAACCGCAAACTTGATATCAGTCTTCTTGACCATAGGATTTTGGGCAGCCAGACTCCAGTCGTCACGATACAGCGTAATATCCAAGGTCCCCAGTGGGACATCAGCGCCTTCACGTTCAAAAATAATCTTTTTGATCCGTTCCGCCAGATAAACTCCGCCCGTATGAATACCCACCACGGCCAAGTTATCAACACCGTTGTTCTGCTCCAAGATCTGCAACACAATCCTATCTAATGACCGCTGCATATCCGCAGCGGACATGATCTGCCTGCTCATGATAGTCACGTCAACACCTCTTCTTCCAAAAGTAGTCAATGCCAAGGGCAGTGACTCGGTTAATAGCCTCAGGAAAAGCCTCACACTCAGCGCTGAACACCTTGGCCGCAATATCTTCCGGGGCATCTTCATCATCCAGCGCCACACACTTCTGGACAACGATAGGACCCTGGTCATACTCTTGATTGGCGAAATGTACTGTGCAGCCGCTCACCTTTACTCCCCGCGCATGAGCCGCCCGATGCACCCGCATTCCATAGAAGCCATCCCCGCAAAACGACGGGATGAGAGATGGATGAATATTGAGCACTGCCTTGGCAAGATCCATCGGGGGCGTGTAGAGTTTCAAGAAACCGGCAAGCAGGATGAGATCGATTGAAAAATCAGCCAAGATTGCATTGATGGCATCATTGTCTGCGGCATGAAAGGCCGGATAGCCATACTGCCTGGCCTTATCAAGCCCAAGAACTCCAGCCTTGTTTGAAATAACCACTTCGATACTGCCGCTCATGGAGCCGTTTTTCAGTCGTTCATGGAAATTATCCAAGGTCCGTCCGCTACCGGAGAGCAATACTGCCATCTTCATCGTCTTCGCCTCATCATTTACTTAAATTCAGGATCAGTATCCAGGTTCACAGCGTTCAGCCACTTGGCAATGGCAGTATCATAGGCACTGGTCAGATCAAACACCTTACAGGCCAGACGAAATCTTGTCTTCAACGTCGTGTTGCCGGTGGCCTTGATTTCGGCAATAACCTGAGTGTAATCAGCCGGATCAACTATAACCGTTACGTCCTGATAATTTTTAGCCGCTGCCCGAAGCATGGTAGGACCGCCAATATCTATATTTTCAATGGCATGAGCCACAGTACATGATGAGTCGGCAGTGGCCTTATCAAAGGCGTAAAGATTAACAATAATCAAATCTATTGGCTTTAAGCCATGACTTTCCATCTGTTGCAGATGGTCCGGATTATGACGCTGGGCCAAAATTCCCCCGTGCACTCTCGGATGAAGAGTCTTCACCCGTCCATCAAGCATTTCAGGAAATCCGGTAAAATCAGCCACATCAAGAACTGTAAGTCCATGATCACGAAGTTTCTTGGCAGTACCGCCAGTGGACAAAATCTCAACTCCAAGCTGGCTGAGCTGCACGGCAAAATCTTCAATGCCAGATTTGTCGGTCAAACTGATGATAGCGCGTTTAATTGTGTTCATTGTCTCTCCTTGTATCATAAATAATAAACGAAAGGTAACTGCTCAGGTTATCGGTTAGCGATTGACAGTTAACGGCAAGAGAACCATTCCAATGACTGGTATCCGTCAGTCTGTTAACCGTAAACCGGTAACTGATCACCGTCAACCCGGATAATTATAGCGCAGACTTCGAAAAGTCGGAAAACTTTATTCTTCATCGTTGCGGACAAAGGTTCGAATCAACCGTCGATCACGCTTGGTTGGTCGTCCTGACGGACGGGCATTGTCATGAATACTGCGCAAAAGATGGCGATCTTCCCGTTGTTTCTCTCTAGTCACGATACTCGCTGCTGTCTCCTGATAAAGTTCCACAACCTCCTTTGCCGGACGCCGCTGATCGTTGACCCCCATAACAGTTACAGTCATCTCGACCACCCCTCTCTGGATCCGCAACTCATCGCCAATCTGAATAATGCGGGAGGGTTTAACCCGCTGATCATTACAATGAACCTTGCCGCCTGTTACAGCCTCTGTCGCGATAGACCGAGTTTTAAAAAAACGGGCAGCCCATAACCACTTATCAATTCGCACCTTAAAAACGTCCATTCATTGGGGCTTACGAAGCCCAGCGTCCCAACTCTTTGATTATCCGGTCACGGTCCGGGGCATTATGCAGCATCATCTCTTTAAAATACTCATAGTAACGTATCAAAATAAAATCAAATCGCAGACCGACTCCAGATTCGTTAAAATGAATGATCTCGCAAGTAAATTTTATCCTGGATAACAATTCAAGACTCACATAATCACCAACTCTGAAAATGGGCACTTTATCTAATTCCATAAAGGCTCCGCCAAAACTAATATTTCGGGTCTGCCCCTTCAGGGGTAAATCGCCACCAATAACAAGATTACCTTTTATTTTCAGAGAAAGACGACTTGTTTTTCTACGTTCATCCATCAAACTATACTCCTTATTGAGCCAGGTACCACAGCAATCTCCGCTTCGGATTAACAAGTGAAGCCGGATAGTTCTCTTGAGATATGTTGGACAAAAACGATTCAGCTAAACGTACCTTTTCTTCTCCGTTAATCAGGAAAATTACTGTATCAGCATGATTAATGACGGGAAACGTCAAAGTCAAGCGCGGCACAGGCGGCACAGCCTGATCCGCCTCCACCGCCGCTACCCATTTCCTTTGACTTAACGCTGAATGGCCAGGAAACAATGACGCAGTATGACCATCTTGCCCCATACCCAACAGGATAAGATCAAATACCGGAAACTGATCATCTGAGTATGGTTTCTCTCTCTTGGTCAGTGAAGAAAACACTTCCACCATGGTTTGTTGGTAATGAGAAGCTGCAACCGAGAGAGGCTTTATTTCTACAGGCATCCTGAATACTTGACTCTCAACAAGTGGCAGATACGCCATAAAATGAGTCCGAAACAAACTGTAATTGCTCTCCAGATGATCAGGTGACACAACTCGTTCATCAACAAAAAAAATAAATACCTTATGCCAAGGGAAATCAATAATAGTAGGAGAGTGTGCTATCGCTTCAAAGAGACCGGCCGGGGTCCTCCCGCCAGAGAGAGCGATAGTAGCATATCCTTTTCTTTCAATCGATCCCTGGATCAGTCCTTGAAAATCGCGGGTAATGGCGGCATAACACGCATCCAGGTTCTTACCACGAATAATCTCTGGGTTTAGCTTTTCCATAAATGTACCAAACAAAAGGGGGAACTACCCAGGTTATCGGTGTTCAGTTGCCGGTTTACGTTACGGTTAAACGAAAATTAGTCATGAATCATCGCATAATGCATGATACTAAATATGTGGTAACTATCCACCTTCTGACCCAGAAAGGTGCCGAAGCCCAGAACCGTAACTGTTCAGCAGTGCCGCAGATGCTAGGCATCGGCCTGCGATGTGTGCTTTTCGCACATGAGCAGGCCGATAACAACGCAGATGTGGCACTG
>VMSU01000160.1 GCA_013792005.1 Desulfobulbaceae bacterium | reverse complement strand
TGCGTTACTCTTTTTACTCTTCGACATTGAATCACTGTTTCTCTTCCCTTGCATGATAATCTTCAAGTCTGTGGTCACTGGCCAGAATAGCAGCATCAGTCCAATGGTTCTTTTCTGTGAATTATTTGCTTTTGTTTTCATTCTTTTTGCCGGCCTTATATACGCCTGGCGCAAGGGGGTCTTAACATGGGAGTAGGCGGCGCTTCAGGACTAACCGAACAAGTTGCCGAGATACTTGATAAATACCCTGGCGGTATCAGACTTGTTGACTCGATCGAATATCTGGTGGCCTGGGCCAGGGCCAACTCCCTCTGGCCACTTGTCTATGGTACGGCTTGTTGCGCCATGGAGATGATGTCGGCAGGTTCTTCACGGCACGACTGGGCCCGTTTTGGGGTTGAAGTTGCCAGAGCTACTCCGAGACAGGCCGACCTTATCGTACTGGCCGGCACCATTGTTGAAAAAATGGGTACAAATCTCGTCACCCTCTACGAACAGATGCCAGCGCCCAAGTATGTCATTGCCATGGGCTCCTGTGCCATTTCCGGCGGCCCATTCTACTATGACACCTACTCGGTAATCCGCGGCGGCGACCGGCTTATTCCGGTGGATATTTATGTCCCCGGCTGTCCTCCCCGGCCTGAGGCCTTGCTTTATGGCATTATGGAACTGCAAAAAAAGATCAGAAAGGAAGGCCGTCGCAATCCTTGGAAGATTGGCAAGCTGCTGGACACTCCATTTGTTGATACCCACACCATGGCAAAGCAGGAATGGGCAATCCAAGAGGAAAAAAATGAGCGTGAGCTGCGCCCGGCAAGAGAACAGTTTAAGGCTGAAAACCCGAACTATAAGCCCGCAAAACCGCCTCGACTTGCAAAAGAACAATTTGATGCGGTGACAAGGGAACCCGGCAGAAAAAATGGCCTCGATAACGCCTCAATACTAGCAACGGTGCAAGAAGCGTTTCCGGCAGTCACCATTTTCCGGCAACCGGAAATCAGCCCAGACACAGTGGCGGATTTGGGTTCGGAATATATTCTTGATCTACAAACTGAAACTGGGCAATTCAAGGATCTGGTCCGTTTCCTAAAAGATAACAATAAGTTGGGACTCGATATGCTGCTGCAAGTAACAGCGGTTGACTGGCCGGATCATTTCGATATTCTGGTTCATCTGCTCTCCACCCACTATGGACACAAACTGTTTCTGCGCTGTCCGGTGAACAAAGAACGACCTGAACTAAGCACACTATCTGATATTTACAATGGGGCAAATTGGCATGAACGGGAAGTGTTCGACCTATTTGGTATTCGGTTCACCGGGCATCCGGATATGCGGCGTATTTTTCTGCAGGATGATTTCCCCGGTCATCCCCTGCGCAAAAATTTTGAAGACGCAAAACGGATAGTGAAACGCCCCTATTGATTGAAAAAAAAAGATGTCCCGAGGAGCCCATTACACGGGTAGGATACCAATGGAATTACAACTTATCGACAATATCCCGGAAGGATTTACACGAGGTCTGAACACGGATGAAACCTCGGAAGAGTACTTCCTCAACATGGGGCCACAGCACCCAAGTACCCATGGGGTCTTGCGTCTGGTGCTCAAGCTTGATGGAGAAAATGTGCTGGAGATCGTGCCGCATCTTGGTTACGTCCATCGCGGCATAGAAAAGCTTACGGAAAGTCAGACCTACCTGCAGAACATTCACCTTACCGACAGACTCGATTATCTCTCCAGTCACATCAATAATCTCGGCTATTGCCTGGCGATGGAACAGGCCCTTAATCTTGGCGTGCCGGAACGAGGTGAATACATCAGGGTGATGCTCTGCGAGCTGCAACGAATTCAGTCCCATCTGCTCTGGTGGGGCGTATCAGGAATGGACTTAGGAGCAGTCACCACCTTTCTTTACGGCTTCAAGGAAAGGGAAATGATCACCGACATCTTTGAAGAACTTTGCGGGGCCAGGCTAACCATGAATTTTTTCCGGCCGGGTGGTTCCTTTGCCGACGTTCCCGACACCTTTCTCCCCCACGTGCAGAGGGTAATCGAACGGATGCATGTCGCGCTCGATGAATACAATACCCTGCTGACCAATAATATCATTTTCCAGGAACGAACCAGAGGAATCGGTATCCTCAGCAAAGAAAAAGCCTTGTCCTATGGCTGTAGCGGCGCAGTGCTGCGGGCCTCCGGCATCAGTTATGACGTCCGCCGCAATGATCCGTATTCGATCTATGACCGTTTCGATTTTGATATTCCCATCGGCACAGTTGGCGACTGTTTTGACCGCTACCAGATAAAAATGGAAGAGATGGCTCAATCGCTCCGCATCCTGGGGCAGGCAGTGAAGACTTTCCCCAAAGGGCCATATCGCAGCAAGGAGCAAGCAGCATACCGCTTGCCAGAGGGGAACTACTACAGCCAGGTGGAAACGGCCCGTGGACTGTTTGGCACCTATATTGTTGCCGAAGGCGGTACAAAACCGTACCGGGTAAAATTCCGTTCGCCGAGCTTTTCCAACTTAAGCGCCCTGAGCGAGATGGCGGTTGGCCACAAGATTGCCGACCTGGTTACTATTCTGGCCACCCTGGATTTTGTGGTGCCGGAAATCGATCGTTAAGAGCCGAAAGGAGGAACCGCACAGATCATGATCCAACTACCAACTGAAACGGTTTTCCCGGTCCATAATGCGATAGGGGACCTGGTGCGCCACTATTTCCCCAATGCTGCCGGATACGCCAATGGATTCCTGACCATTATCAGCCTGTTGCTGATTGTGGCCCTGTTGCCCGTTTTTCTTATCTGGCTGGAACGAAAAGTAGCCGCCCGTTTCCAGGCCAGGCTTGGTCCCATGCGGGTCGGATATCATGGACTGCTGCAATCTACCGCCGATGGGCTGAAGCTTATTTTCAAAGAAGTGTTGATACCTGAGGGGGCCGACAGCTTCGTCTTCTTTCTGGCCCCTATTCTTCCTGCCAGCGCCACCTTTCTGGTAATGACCGTTCTGCCGTTTGACCACCACTTGCAGGTTGCCGATCCCGCTGGCGGAGCGCTCTATGTTCTTGGTATCTCAGGGCTCAGTGTTCTCGGGATCTTGCTGGCAGGCTGGTCCTCAAACAATAAATATTCCCTGCTTGGAGCTATGCGCTCCGGGGCACAGATGATCTCCTTTGAAATTTCGCTCGCCCTGATCATGCTCCTGATCGTCATGGTCAGCGGCACCGCCTCTCTCAGAGAAATTGTCCTTTCCCAACAGGGAACCATCTTGGACTGGTGGATTTTCAAACTGCCGATTTTAGGCATTGTTGCCTTCGTAATGTACATGATCTCATCAACTGCCGAGCTGAACCGTGCGCCATTCGATATCTCTGAGGCCGAGTCAGAACTCACAGGCGGTTTCGCCACCGAATATTCCGGCATCAGCTTCGCCATGTTTTTCTTTGCCGAATTCGTCAATATGTTTGTTTCCGCAGGGATCGCCACCACTTTTTTCCTGGGCGGCTTTCTCGCACCACAGGTCGGCATCGGCCCGCTTGATGCGTTCTTTGAATTCATCCCTGGTTTTGTCTGGTTCTTCTGCAAAACCGTTGTGGTTATCTTTCTTTATATGTGGTTCCGCTGGACGTTTCCCAGACTCCGGATCGACCAACTCATGTACCTTGAATGGAAAATGCTCCTTCCTGCCAACCTTGCACTTCTTCCGGCAGCCGGATTTTTTCTAGCCATGGGGTGGACACTATGACGAAACCGAGACAAGACGTAAACAACAACAGCGTACTCCATTCCAGCGCCTACTATCTACAAAAGATCATCACCGGCTTGGTTTCACTCTTGAGCGGCATGGGAGTTACAATTCACTATTTTGTCAATCCCAGCAGAATAATCACCCAACAATATCCGGAAAACCGAGAAAGCCTGCGAATGATGGATCGCTTCCGTGGCCATTTAATCATGATTCATGACGCAAACAACCAGCATCACTGCACCGGCTGCGGCATCTGCGAAAAGGCCTGCCCCAACGGCACAATATCTGTGCTCACCACTCAAAATCTAGCCGGGAACAAGATGCTTGGTCGCTATTTGTATCGCTTCTCCCAATGCACCCTGTGCAATCTCTGCGTTGAGTCCTGTCCGTTCGGGGCAATTACCATGGGCCAGGATTTCGAGTTGGCAAAGTATGACCGGCAGCTTTTGACCTATATCCTCAACAAAACTTGAAGGAGGAAGTTAATGGGTGATTATCTATTTTATATACTGGCAACAGCAGTGGTGACCTTTTCCTTGCTGGCCGTAAGTCTGCCCAATCTCCTGCATGGCGCTATTTCCTTAATCGGCGCCTTTTTCGCGACTGCGGCGCTCTACATCTTACTGCAACTTGAATTTGTCGCCTTAGCCCAGATCATGCTCTACATAGGCGGCATTGTAATTTTCATGCTGATCATCATCTTGCTGACCACGGGTCTTGGCAGTGAAAATCGGCATAAGGTGCCGACCAGCCGCCGTCTTGTCGGGACCGGGGTCAGCGGATTTCTCCTTTTCGGATTACTTTATGCCATCAGCGGCAAGTCATCCGCTGTCCTAGCTGAAAATGTGTCCCGAGCGGCGCCGGTCACCATGGATGCCATCGGTCTGCGCCTGCTCTCTACCCGTAAAGATGGTTTTATCGTACCCTTTGAAATCATCTCAATCCTTCTGCTGGTCGCCTTAATCGGTGCAGTAGTTATCGCCCGCCGCGACAGTGGCCAGGAGGAAAAGACATGACCCTCTCCCACTTTATTGTTCTGTCGCTTATGCTCTGCGCCATCGGCGTCCATGGAGTATTGACCCGCCGCAACCTGATCGGCATTTTGCTTTCAGTGGAGGTGATTTTAAATGGCGCCAATCTCAACTTCGCAGCATTTGCCCATTTCAGAGCCTCGGACCCAACGGCGGGCGCCATTTTTCCAATCTTTGTAATGGCCGTTTCCGCCTGCGAAATGGCTGTGGCCCTGGCCATTATTATTTCCATGTACCGTCGCAAAAGACGCCTTGACGTCTATCGCCTGGAGGAACTCAATGGCTGATAGCATCTTCACTCATAGCTACCTGCTCCTGTTCTTGCCGCTAGTAAGCTTTGTGTTCATTGGTCTCTGGATGGCAAGAAAATATCCAAAAATGTCCGGTGAAGTCGCCACGCTGATGGCTGCGTTAAACACCATTTACAGCATTGGGCTGGCTACGGCATATTACCGGCAGGTACTGTCCCACCCTGATCTTTTTCCGAACCGCACCCTGCTCTGCTTTGATCTTGCCTGGCTCAATTTCTCACCAAATCTGACTGCTAATCTGGGCATCTATCTTGATCCCATCTCGGTAATGATGGTAGTGGTCATCACCATAATCAGTCTCATGGTAAACATCTACTCCATTGGCTACATGAAGGACGATCCAGCTTTTGGCCGTTTCTTCGCCCTGCTCGCCCTGTTTACTTTTTCTATGCTCGGCCTGGTTGTTTCGAGCAATATTCTACAGATGTTCGTGTTCTGGGAACTGGTTGGAGTTTCATCCTACTCATTAATCGGCTTCTGGTACCAAAAACCGTCAGCAGTTGCCGCCTCAAAAAAGGCCTTCATTGTAACCCGTTTTGCGGATGCCTTCTTTCTGATAGGAATCCTGACAGTGAGCTTCCAGGCCCAGAGCTTTGATTTCCAGATCTTGAACCTGCCGAAAACAATAGCGCTATTAAACCACACTATTCTGCTCGGCGGCATGCAGGTGAACCTACTAACCGTGGCAACGTTACTTATTTTTGCAGGGGGCTGGGGCAAGTCCGCCATGTTCCCTCTT
Organism: Desulfobulbaceae bacterium; assembly: GCA_013792005.1. Taxonomy (NCBI): domain Bacteria; kingdom Pseudomonadati; phylum Thermodesulfobacteriota; class Desulfobulbia; order Desulfobulbales; family Desulfobulbaceae; species Desulfobulbaceae bacterium. The sequence goes on along the minus strand of VMSU01000160.1, from coordinate 1,278 downwards.
CATATCTGGCTACCAGACGCCATGGAGGGACCGACACCAGTTTCATCTATTATTCATTCAGCCACCATGGTAGTGGCCGGGGTATTTCTTACTGCCCGGATGTTCCCGCTCTTCAGCGAAGCGGCAAGCACTATGGCCCTGATTCAGTTTATCGGCGCTTTCACGGCCATCTTTGCAGCTATCATCGCCATCACCCAACGCGACATAAAACGCATCCTGGCTTTTTCCACCCTGTCTCAACTTGGGTACATGCTCTTCTCGCTAGGTGTCGCAAAAATCGCCATGGCGGGAGATTCTGCCCCCAACCTGAACTCCTTGGGCTATTCGGCAGCCATGTATCATGTTTTCACCCACGCTTTTTTTAAATGCATGCTTTTTCTTGGGGCCGGGTCACTGATTCACGCGGTGCACAGCAACGACCTCATGGCCATGGGCGGACTCAAAAAAATGATGCCCAAAACGTACTGGTCCATTTTGGCTGCATGCCTTGCCATCGCTGGCATTTTTCCGTTCAGCGGCTTCTGGTCCAAGGATGCCATTCTGCTGGCAGCTCTGCAGTCTGGTCATTACGTAACCTTTAGCGTCGGTCTCGTTACCGGCGGCCTTACTGCCTTCTATATGTTTCGTTTCTTCTTCTTGGCCTTTCATGGAAAAGCGCGTTCAAAACAGCATGATGTACATGAAGATCCCTGGATGACTTTTCCCATTGTAGTGCTCACCATTCCGACATTGGGAGCTGGCCTGCTTGAACATTTTTTCACCAAAGAGGTGATCGCCTCCAGCTTGTCCTACGCTGAACATTTCGCTCATCCAGCATGGTTACCGATTGTCGCCTCGTTAGTCGGATTTTCTGGAATTGGGCTCGCCTGGACGTTTTACGGTCATGGCAACACGGAAAAAGCAGAGGAATGGCGTAAACGGTTCGAGCCAGTCTATCTTCTTATCCAAAATAAATTTTACATTGATGAGATCTATCTTTTCATTACTCATAAAATCATCTTTCAAGGCATCGGTACGCCAGTGAAATGGGTGGACCGTAATATTGTCGACGGAGTCATGAATCTATGCGGCACAGCCCTGCACCTTGGCAGCAAAGCGGTGAGACTGGCCCAGAACGGACAACTCCAGCTCTATCTTGGGGTTACAGTGATCGGTCTTACCGCTCTGCTTTTCCTCGGCAGATAAATTGATCGGCTCATGCCCCTAAGCAGTTATCAAAAAATAATGTCATAATCTAATGGGTAAAAAAAACATAAGGAGCAGTAATGTAATAATAGA
>VMSU01000159.1 GCA_013792005.1 Desulfobulbaceae bacterium | reverse complement strand
TGGAGGGTTGGAGGAGGGCCTCAACAACGAAACGGGGGTTGTTTAAACGAAGCGGGATCTTTCTGAGGGGGGGGAAGGGGAGGAGAATGCGAAAATCGTAACCACGCGATGGGGTAAAAAAAAAAGGCCTCACAAACTATCGTTTGTAAGGCCTTTAAGTTTGCTGGGGTGAGCGACCGGGATCGAACCGGCGACCTTCGGGACCACAACCCGACGCTCCACCTATTGAGCTACGCCCACCATGTTGATTACCGAAGCAACCAATTTCAGTCCTTATACAAGATCGCCCTTTACTTGGCAAGAATATTTAAACACGGAGGTAAATTTACTGCAACCGTTCACCAGGGGCACCGAAACTACAGGTAACCCCGGAACTGTAAACGTTCACAGCGCTGCAGATGTGCGAAAGAGGCCTGTACGCTATACATATGGTATGCGAACCAGGCCGATGACAAAGCAGATGCGATGCTGCTGAACGTTTACAATTTATTTACCGCAGTGCTTGCAAATAGTGGCCTGGGCCTTGATAATTTCTGAACAATGAGGACATTCGCGCTGAAAAGTTTTTTTGAGGATTTCAACAATGGCAAGATCGGCCAACTGGCCGATCTCGGTGTGGCGAAACTTGTGATTCCGGATAGGGTCAATACAGCGAATGTCACATATCTCTTTCAAGAGACTACATGCCTTCTCCCTACCTTCCAACACTGATTCCTCGTCTGTAATCAGGAACAAAACCGGCTCCAAATTCTTCTCTTCAACACATGTCTTGAGCTGCTCAAGGGAGAGCTTTTCCTTCTGATAACGGTCACTCTTGGCCTTAGCTTCCTCGAGATTCACCTCACTCCCGGTGAAAGCCATATTACTGCCAACCATCAACGGACCTCCCTGATTCTCGCCTGGGAGTCTCATGAAGCGAAAGGAAGCAACCTGCCCATACTGCTCTTCGACATGCTTCCATCCATTCTGGTACAAAGAACACTCATCATTCAGGCAGATAAAAAAGACATCCGTACCCCAACCAAGACCATCGCCAACATGAAATGGGGGCGTGGTACAGCACGTCAGTTTGCTTTGGCAGTGCGGACAGATATGTTCTTCGGCGGCATACAAGAGACAGGCATCAGTAACCATTATAAATTCCTCTGGAAAATAAAAAAAGAACGGTCAGCGGATGACCGTAGGCGTTTGGACTGTGTTCCCCTCAGACTGAGGAGGCAAAGGCGGTAGCCGTCAGGAGCTGCCGGAGTTACCGGCAATGACAAAAAAGGACAAAGCCAGCCACACAAACCCCAGTGCGAAGAGAACAAGTATTTTTTTGAAGGAGGTATCGAGTTTCATTGGATGATATAGATAATGCATAATCATGAGCAGGTCAATGCGGTTAGTAAAAGGAATTTCCTCTAGGAGCCTGATTCTTGACCCAGGACCAAAAAACAACCATCCCCTACTCTCCTCACACTAACTGCTCATAGGTCATCTGCCGCCCCTGAGCAGAATACTTGAGCACACCAACCTGATCATCAATATAATCATAGACCGTGGCCTGCTTACTGCTAGCAGCAGGACGAAGTATCCGCCCGATCACCTGCTTGAGCCTGCCGGAAAATTTGATCGGCGTGGCCAAGAACAGTGTGGTGAGTCCTGGCGCATCAAAACCCTCGCCAATCAATTGAACTGTGGAGATCACAATTTTTACCGTATTGGCCCTGATGCCGGCCACGATCTCGGCACGCCTATCCGGACTCAGCCGACCGGTGAGCACCGCCGCCGAAGCGCCCCGCTCGGTAATCAAGACGGCCAGGGCCTCGCAATGGGCCACCCGATCAGAGACAACAAGAATCGCACCAGAATCCTTGGACGCCACCGCCGCCACATCATCAGCTATTTGGCGGTTTCTGGCCTCATCAAGGACCAAGGCCGTCATCATTGTTGAATAATCATCCCGATAGTTATAGGTAAACCCCGTCACCCTGAACTCTATCCTTGGCTTTAACACCGCTCCGGTTTCCTGGAGTTGCTTGGCGTCCACCTGATACGATCGACTACCCATAAAGAGGTAGATCAACCGAGTCAGGACATCTTCACGACGATAAGCAGTGGCGGAGAGCCCTAGTGAATACTTGGCATCGAAGGTGGTGACCACATCGGTAAACAGGCTCGTCGGCACCCGGTGGCATTCATCTACCAAAACCTGGCCAAAAAACGCGGCCAGGGTGTCTTGTTGATTACGCGCCGAATTGACAATGGCAACCGTCACCGGACCCAACGCTGCTTTACCATCTCCCAACAAGGCCGCCTCAACACCAAGAAATTGCTCAACCCGCTCTGCCCACTGATACAATAATTCCTTGGTGTGCACCAAGATAATGGTGGGTTGACGGCGGCGGGCAATGACTTGAAGCGCCATCACCGTTTTGCCGCTGCCGGTTCCGGCCTCAAGCACCCCAAAATCCCGGGTCAAAACGGCGGACACCGCCTCTTGCTGATACGGACGAAGCTCACCACGAAAAGAGAAATCCACCTCCGGCAGAGTACGGCGACGATCAATGATTTCAGGTTTCAGGCCCAACACCTCAATGCATTGAATAACCACATCCCTGGCGTAACCGCGGGGCATGAGCAACCCCTGCTCGGTCTCTTTGAAATAGTAGAGATGCTGAGGAAAACTCTTGCCGACCCAGCGCCCATACTTTTTAGCTGCCTGATATTTGGGATTGGGCAAAGTCAGACCAGCCTTCAAGACCTTCAATAAAGGGGCTGGAGCACAACTCAGCAGACACTGCGCCCCCACGGTCAAAACTAAATTATTCTCCTCTGGACTCATGACCGGCGCTCCACAGTTGCCTTCGAGATAATCATCCCTACAAAACCACGAATCCTCTTCAGGGCAGAGTTCCTGACGGGATCCCTCTCCATCAGAATCTCGTGCCCCGAACCAGGGAGTGTCACCAAGGTACACTCAGGCAGGTCGCGACACAACGCGTTCTGAGGCGCATTCCGGACCACCTTGTCTTCCTCTGCCTGCAGAAGTAAAACAGGCATAACTAACTGCCGGTGGCTAGCGGCAAGATGATCCATCCCCACAAAGGCTTGATTGATCCAACCAAAGGTCGGATTACCCAAGGCATTGTCAGGGGTCTCGGCGACCAAGCGCTGGTTCAAGGAAAAACGGGCCTCACTGTGAGTCACCTTGTTGGCGCTGAAAGATTTGCCACTGTCAGAAGATTGGCATCCAAATATATATCGGTCTTCAAAACCAAGAGAACAAGCGCCCTGGATAAGAAAGCGAGCTGCAACCGTCGGCAGCAGCGAGGTCTTGATCCCCAACATCGGTGAACAGAGGATCAACCCTTGGACCGAATCAGGATACGAATTGGCATACAAGGCTGAGACAAGGCCACCCATGGAGTGGGCGATGATGACCAGTGGCCCTTTATGTTTTTTTCGCACTATCGTATCGACAAATATCGACAGATCAATTACATAATCTTCAAACCGAACAACATGACCCTTGTTTTTATCACTAAGCAGACGATCAGAAATCCCCTGGCCCCGGTGGTCAACGGAGTAAAAAGTCAATGGCAGGTCGCGCAGATCGTACAGCAGTTCATCGTATTTAGAGCTAAATTCAGTACGACCGCCGACCACCACCACAATCCCGACGGCGTTTTCAACCTCTCGCTCCCGATAACGCAAGGTCAGCCCGCCCGTGCCAGTAAAAGAACCGGTAATGAAATGCCGTTGAATAAACGGCCGCACCTGAGCATCGAAGGCGACAGCGAGGTCGGACTCCGGCACTGCAAAGACAGCTTGACTCCAGGACAGAACCATTGCTGCCAAGATCAGCGCCAATAGACCGCAGCGAGAGTTGCATTTAAAATAATATTTCAAATACGTATCGTATCAAGTTGAATTCACGTTATTATTAACACAAATCTTATCAGAACGCGAAGGGGTAAATCCTATTTTTCAGCTTGTCGTGATACGCCCGTTGGATTAAACCGACCTACACGACCTACCTGAGTATCGTCACTCATGGTCATTTAACTCTCTATAGCAACTTTGACAATCTCGCAAAAAGTCCGGGGATGGCTAAGTAAAAGGTGCGATATACAGGTAAGCGATCGAAGAGAGACTCCGAGGCGCGGGGTGTGTTTTGTGAGTGAGGCCATACATATGGTATGCCGAACGAGCAAAACCGCCACGCAACGCAGTAGATCGGACTTTTTGCGACGCCAT
>VMSU01000158.1 GCA_013792005.1 Desulfobulbaceae bacterium | reverse complement strand
CTTTGGGCCATCTTTGGTCGCGACTCAATCACAAAATCCTCGACGTAGCGCTGCTACGCCTGCGGTTTTGTTCAATCGGTGCAACCAAATCTGTCCCAGATCCGGGCGCGATCCAGGTAAATTGGTATTTTCCGAGTCCCTAATAGTTTAGCGCAGGGTCTGGAGCCGACAAATTCTGCATGACCTGATCTGCGCCTTATTGCCTCAGGCGGAGGCTTGTTCTCGAATCAAAAGCACTGGTTGCCGGCAGCAAACAACTTCTCCCTCCGGCACGAATAGGGACGTCACCTGGTCTTACATAGAACATCGTTGCGCACGCTTTCTGCAATCGCGGCAGCTTCGCTAATCAATGCGTCTGGCACATTCAGCTCTTTTAGCGTGGCGCCAAGATGTTCCATGACCGCATCAAAATGTCCGTCGTTTAGCCCCTTTTCTACTAACCTAGTGTGCGCATTCCTGAGTGTGCTTCCTGTATATTTCTGTGGACCGCCGAATGCAAACGTCAAAAATGCTTTTTGCATACGAGATTGCCGTTTCATGTCAACATCTTGGAAGAAATGGTTTATTCGAGGATCTGCAAGGACCTTGTCGTAAAACATGTCAACTGCTACACTAATAGCATTTTCTCCCCCAAGCCGGTCATAAATAGATTCGTTCACCACTTGCTCCTTTTTAGAAATAGTAGTTGAGGTACCACATAACCGCCGCAATTAAGCTGCTGCCGCCACTGAAATTGACTTGAAAATCAGCTGCTCCCGGCGATAAGCCTGGATTATTTGTTTGGCGATTTTATCCTCATAAATCTGCATGTTATGCAGTGAATCCTTTCTATCACAATACTCATAAATTCTGTAACAAATGGCCTCATAATACTTATATAAAATTCCTGCAAATAATTTTTTTTTATCGAAATAGATTTCCTCTTTTTCACACGGACAAAATACCATGGCCTTGAATAGTTATTGCTACGGTCAACCAAATACCTGCGTGACTGGAAGGGCTAATTTTCACACTTAGCTTCTTTTGTTGACCCAATACCAGCCAAAGGTTTGAAACATTTTCTACTCCCTCCGCAAATTGGACACCTCCAATCGTCAGGGAGTTCATCGAAACTGGTGCCTGGGGCAATCTTTCCCTTTCTGTCCCCCTTATCAGGGTTATAAATATAGCCACAATTAGAGGTCTGACACTGATACATCTCATCAGGATTGGCCATTGCTTGCTCCTTCGCTCATCTAGATTGAATAATCGGTACGGTTTCACCTGTGAGATTAGTAATGAATATCAGCAACAATCACAACATATTTTCTGCGCCTGCGGGGTCGGACCGAATCAACCACTTGATAATTAAGGAAATATGTTCCAAAATAGACTGTTTCCATCGCTTAGACACTCATTTTCTATGCCGGAATCAATGCTATAAGATGCGCTTGGCTCTCGTAAGGTGTTCGCGTCGGCTAAACCCTCATGGATATTCCGCCCGATTGCTTTGAAACCAAGCGCTTCCTTAATTTCCATGACAAACTTTTTACTGCCGACCGCTACGCTCGCGCTCCATTCAGGTTCTTGGCCAGCCTCTGCCTTCAATGCCTCTTCTATCCAACCTGAATACACCGAAGCAAGCGCATTTTCATCAATGGCCAGCAATTCCTTAAAGCGATTCCTGGCGATGAGTCGATATCTGGCGGGAGGATTTATAATTTCACCATACCCCCCGTACGGCCATTCCCTCGGGTGCTGCACGACTCCTGCACGAACCATATTCAGATCGATATAAACAAGACACCGCGCAAGATGGACATCTGTATCTATAGCCGTGGCATGATACCGGTCTTCCCAGAATGCACCTTTTCGTTGCGTGCGGCGGTTATATTCTTGCGCTGTCCGCCCGGCGACAAGCTGCATAGATCTGGGTATGGTTTCTCGGTTTTCACCTCCATAGGCCAGGAGATGAATGTGGTTTAAGGTAATAGTAAAATTTAGCATCTCAAGATCGTATCTCTTTTTTGCCTCGAAAAGCCACCGAATCCAAGCCTGCCGATCCCGGCCAAAACGAAGCAAAAACTCTCTTTGGTGGCAACGGTGGGTAATATGCCACACATATCCCGGAATAAAGTATCTGTTCGCTCTCGGCACGGCGTTCGACGGTTAAAGTTGTTTTTTTCACCCCAAAAATACCCTTCTAAGGCTAGAAAACATAGCGGATGTCAACTTTATTTCAATTAAATAAGCATGTTAATTCGGTCCGACCCCGCCCCACCGAAAGCTAACGTGGTCATCAGTGGCCCCAGCATCAAGATTTGGCACCTTCCTTACGTTTCCCTGGCGGTCCACTGCATGCCCTGTTCGGCTTGTTTGCCGTTTTAATGCCCAGCCTTATAGATTACAACAATTCTAGTCATTTTTCTAGTCATCGTTCATTTTTAATAAAAAATATACATTGAAAATATAATAAGTTATGTGATATGCTACATGGCATGTTTCTAGTCTCAAAGCAAGTCAATTTGTTAACCAGGAGACCGGCAAATGCCATTATCAATTAGAGAATATTTAGAACGAGTCTCCGCAACATCAAAAGAAATACAGGCACAAACAGGCCTGAGCCAATCAGCTGTTGCGCGCCAATTAAGATTAATGGGCGATAGTTTGATTAAGCTCCAGAGTGGCCGAACACCAAGGTATGCCTTAACGCGTACTGCTTTTGGAGGCAATGACAAGCTCCCGCTAGGCATGATTGATGCTCACGGGAATACTGTTTTAGTCGCATACATACGACCTTTGGTCCATGGAGGTTTTTTTGTTGAACCAGCTACCGGGATGCCTCCTTTACTCTTGGGTGAAGGCAAAAATGGCCTTTATGATGATTTGCCATACTTTCTATTCGACTTGAGCCCCCAGGGTTTTCTTGGCAGACAGATAGCGGAAGAAATGGCTTCTCGGGACAACGATTTTCCCACTGACCCAAGGCGTTGGAGTGCAAATCATATCGGGCGCTACCTAGTGTCCAATGGCGACGATCTCCCTGGAAACTTTAAATTTGGCGAACAAGCGTTATTGCGATTAAGGCACAAGCCTGTACCAACCTCAGCCAATGACTATCCCGTACTTGCTGATAGTGTCATGAGTGGCATCATCCCTGGTTCCTCCGCTGGAGGAGAACAGCCAAAATTTACAGCCTTTTGTGGAGACCGCTTTGCACATGTAATCGTTAAATTCTCGCCAAAAGGAGACAACGACATCGCTAGGCGATGGCGAGACATCTTAATTACCGAATATCATGCCACAGAAGCTATTCATAGTGATGAAAATTTTCCTGCTTCCGAAACACGCCTCCTAGAAATAGATGGTAGACTTTTTTTGGAGTCGCAACGGTTTGATCGGTCTGGAGAATATGGCCGAATGTCGATGGTTTCGCTGCAATCAATTGATGCTGAGTTTACCGGATTAGGAGGTAACTGGCCCCAAGTGATGTATGCACTACACAAAAAAGACTTGATTAGTTGGCAGCATGTTTTTGATGCCGAATATTTATGGCATTTCGGACGACTCATTAACAACACAGACATGCATTTAGGAAATTTAAGCCTCGCAATAGAAGGAAATGTTTTCAGGTTGTTGCCCATTTATGACATGTGCTCTATGGGGTTTGCCCCTAAAAGCGGCGGGGAAGTCCATCCTTATGCCTTTGTGCCACCGGAAATTAAAGGAATAAACATCCGCGATGATGTTATCCCTGGAATCAAAGGAATGGCTCATGATTTTTGGGAAAGAGTTGCGAGTGATGAGCGTATTTCAAATGAGTTCAAAGCGTTCCTTTCCCGTGGGAACCCCATTGACTTGGTGTAACTCATAAAAATGACTATTGGGGAATCATTTTGTTAAATTTCCTGCCACGTTGCCGAACGTCAAACTCAGCCGACCGCGCCAATGAGGGTGCAGAAAAAAAATCAGCAGCTCCACGCGGTCGGCTGAAGTGCCTGGTTGGACGATTTTTTATCGGTTTGGCATTCACGAAATAATAAATCTGTCCCCTTTTTCTTCTCGTCAGCGCCGCCGACGTTCTCGCCATCTGGTGAATGCAATGGTTAAGCATTTACGTATTGTTTTATTATGGTTTTTCGATATTCATAAAAAATGCTGCAGGGAAACGATCAGGAAAATGTTTCCTTCTTTTGTATGAGGCTGCAAGAGTAGCTGCACCAACCGCCGCTGCCGCTGCCCCAACGAATAAGCCATGACCAGATGCTATTAAAGGCCCTGCAGCCAACAAACCAGCACCAGCTTCTCCACCCACAATTTTTATTAGGTCTTGATCAATCTTGTCCCATTCTTCTTTTGCTAAAGAAACTTCGTCACGTAATTCTTCTGCAAACAATCTGGCATTAGTTTCGTCAAACGGTTCCTCGGTACGAGCTTGTTTCCAAACTTTTAACAGAAAACTACGAAGTGACTCCAAACGGCCTTCCTTTCGTAACTGCAATGCGTGCTCTAGCTGCAAATTATTAAGAAATTTCAGAGGGGACTCCTGGAATGCTTTTGCAAAAGGAGACCAAACGCGATTCTCCGCATTGTTTTTAGAACGGTCAATTTCTATTTCGCGCCACTTATAATAAATATCTGTTACTAGATATGACTTTGTGATGCTTGCAGTTAATTGAGCTATATCATAACTGGCCCCTGTAGACATCATGTGTAACTGCCCATCTGACCCAGGCCCAACAGGTTCTAGGAAGTTCGGGTCACTTTCACGTTGTTTATTTACATATTTTAGAAAATCCTTTGCTGTATATCCGTCCTTCTCCAACCCAAGCTTTTTTATCAAGCCTTCGATATATGAATCAGGTGCACTCAGTAGTAGATGCGTTTGTGCCTGCTTTTCCATATGACGTTCTTTTAATTCTTCGACAGAGCGTTCGGAAGCCTCTTTAAGTTCAGCAGTTTCTTCAAATTTTTTCCTCTGCCTTTGCATTGATTCCCAATTCAACCGGCGATCAAAGTCAGCTGGGGTACGAATAATTTCTATAAGTCCAGATTCAATCCAAGGCAGGAGTGAAAGCCAAAAGTTTACATTTTTTAAAGTTTGCGTCCTGTATTGAGTTGGCTCTAAAATGGGATTGTATTCATCCCTTACACTGATAGGATATAGAAAGGGATCAACAACAAGAATTTTGTTAGCATAAATCGAATGTCTAACTATGCCACGAGAAATATATTCGATGTCGTAATCGCCGATATATAGCCCTGAGACATCGTCAGAGGTTGATTGAAGGATTGACGTGATATCGGTATTTGGTGCCCACACTTCGAAAATTGCTTCATGAATTTCACGGACTGCTTTCTCTGTGAACCCCTTTTTGTAATCTGCAAGATTTTTGTGCGAGTCTAATTGTAATATCTCTGCGATTCTGTTTACAAAATGTAGATTTCGGCCGCGAATTGACAAACAAGGTCTCCAATCACTGCCTGAACGAAAAATTCCATTCCAATCGACTTTTCCGAAGCAGCACTGCTTAAATTTCTTTCCAGTGCCACAAGGACAAAGATCGTTACGGCCTATTTTGGAGTTTTTTGCCATAGAATTTTATTTGCTTAACGTTTGCATCACCAGCGGCCCACCCAAGCTTGTCGCGTCAGCGCCGCCGCGCTTCTTGCCGTCTGGTGAATGCTTTTGTTCGGTTAAATGCTATTCATTCTTCCGTATGGCTCGATACGTATTGGGCTAAACTTTCATCAATACTATATAGTTGGTTATTATCTGTCTCGGAAACCTGCTTAAGAATACTGTTAGCCTCGATTGGTAAAGATGCTAACTTCTTCCATTCGATATCAATTTTTTCCAGCGTCTCTTCAAAAATAGATTTGTCTAGATACTTTTCGACATTCCTAAAAGTATCAGATATTTCAGTATAAATAAGACGTGTAAGTAGAAACATGGAAATTATATCTGCAAAATAATACCCAACCGGAACATCTGTTTCTTCATCGAAGTAATTTTCATCAACGTGGTCTAGGCAAAGAAAACCGAATATTACTCTGTCTACATTTTTTATATTTATTCTCTTTTTAAAATCTTCTGACAAATCGCTGTTCCAAAGAGTCATTGGGATTATAAGAGTTGATTTATAGAATGAAGAAGACTCGCCTGAGCCTGATTCAAAATCCTTCCAGCACGTCGCCCATAAATTATCTTTCTCTTTTCTGCTTACAGGTAACAAGTTGTAAAAACTTTTTTTCTTCTGTTGCTTAAGAAAGATTGAGCATTCATTTTTAAGTCTTGGGTTCGAGTAACTCCCTGCTAGAACGCTATCTGGCAAACTATTGTTTAAATAATATTTTCCTGTTTTTAGGATAGAAAAAAAGCCTGTATTTTTCTCTATTTCGCAATCAGAATAGTAGGGTACTTTTTTATTTCTAAAGACTGATACGACAGTATCTCTATTCTGAGTTCTAAAATTACCTTTTATACAGAAGCGAGGCTCTTGACTGCTACGTCCTAGGTAAAATAAACGCAAATATCTGAAATTCTGGAAAGTATGCTCAAACAAGCCTTTGTTGAGAAAATTCATAAGGTCTTGCATGTGCCAGTTTATTTTTTCTGTATCAATATTTTTATTTCTAAATTCATCCTTTATCAGCTTGTGACGTTCAGCTGCTAAAAATGAGTATTGAAGAAATGCCCCCTGGTTGTAGCACATGGATTTGCTCAAAACCTGTAACCAGGAATATTTTTTGTTATTTATCGTTATCTCATGTTTGGCAAGTTCCTTCTTGTTAGGATATGCAATTTCTGAAATTGCTTTATGCGGTTGAAAATAAGTGGTTGAGGCTTGACGCAGGATTGATGGCGTAGTTTTCAGAATGGCAGTTATTGTTCCCATAGTTCCCTCCAGAATTTAACTACTGACCAAATTATAAATATAATGAAACAAATTACATCAGCAACAAATAGAATATATTCAACTATTTTCAAAACAATACATATAAAGCCATCAACATTGGCAGATTCAAAAAAGTGAACTAAGCAGCTAAGTCCCCATGCTGCAAATGCTATTAAGATAAAGATGAGGGTACCAAGTAGAATGTGAACAAAAAATTTATAGAGGTGGTACCACCATCTATTTTTTATGCCATTTTCGTCTGACATTCACACCTCCTTATTTACGAAACCGAACGTTTAAACTGAGTGGCGGGCCAATGAAGCACGCTAAAACCGCAAAAGGTATTCCCGTCCACTCAAGTGACGGGTTATATGTCGGAGGTGGGTAATGGCACACGACTACGAAATTGAAACAATTAAAAGAATTTATACCAACGGGACAGGCGAGTATATCCATATTGGGCCAGATGCCGAGGGTTTGGACTTACTTGACATTAGGCAGTACGATGATACAGGAAAATGCACCGCACGAATAACAATGAGCAAGGAACAGGCGAAACTTGTTAAACAGGCATTGGACGAATTGGGCATATAACGATTGGTATAACCTGCCGGCCCCGTGCTAGTAGAAACAAGAAACAGAGCCTCTTCCGGTCAGGTTAATACCTTGGTTAGGGCTGTTTATTGCACAAAAATAATTGGGGTCCCTTATCCAATAGATAAATTCAGGAGGAGAAGATTCAAACCCATAATAAGCACATAGTAACTCTATGGCACGAAGCTGCTTATAGGAACCGTCTGTGCATTTTTCATGCAGTCTTAAAATTTCTTTTTTATCACAAAAGTTAAACCCTGTTTTAGTTCCCAATATTTTACTGAGTATCCCCAATAGTCTTTCTAGAAAATAAATTGAAAGTTGAATGTCGCATCCTTGGCGGTAGTAATTCTTGATATGCCGGGCATGGAGTAAAATATTTTTTTCATTTATGTCGATGTAGTTAAAATTTACCGCAGCACTAGAAACTTGCTCCCAGGAAAAAACATACAAACCAAGCGAAGCCAATTTTCGGATAAGAATGTTCCTTATGCTTATTGTCGCAATATCAGTGGCGGCGAGAACTCCTTTAGCTGTCTTTGGGATAAAAGATAAAATTTCGAGTAACTCGACATTGCCATTAATTTCCTTTTGGTAGTTCGGTGCTGGTTCCCAACCTTCTATAATTCCACTAAATTCTTCCTTGCTTCCTTCAACAAGTTGGCCTTCATCTAAAATATGTTTAAAGAAAAGGCTTCCATGGTTAACCATGTATTTCGCCTTATCAATTGTCATGCAGGTGACACTGTGCCCGTCTTCTTTTCTTTTTACTTTTTCTTTGAAAGGTTCCTGCAAACAACTCCCTACAAGCAACATGTCTTTATCTGAAGATATGTTGAAATCACCGCGTTTTCTGCTGCCAAATTCCACTGCTAGCATCATCGTATTACCTTTTTGAATATGGAATTAATAGTTGCTGAAAAAATACTAATCCCGGTCAAAACATTTAATATAACAAATAGATACCCTATGTCTGTATTGGGGGTGTAACCAGAGGCACCAAGTGTGGCCATTGTTGTTACGGTGAAATAGGTCGTTTTAATAATAGATTTTTGAGTAGGGGTAGAAAATAAGAAGTCTGCAAAAAGGTGGTTTGCGGAAACCAAACAGATGACAATTAGAAACGTTGTTACTATTAGGTTTGTTAATTTATAGCCATAACCTAAAGTTGCCCAATACAACCATGATATTATGTGATTTGGAAGATATTTATATGCTTTTGTGTTTTTCCTTTTTGCTTGGATGAAATCGTTTTTTCTCTTCCACAAACAAAAATAATATTCAGCTTCATTTTTGAATTCTACTTGTGATCCTTGGTAATAATTTTCTCTTAACTGCTGATAAAGATGAATCGCAATATTTGAATATTGTGTGTCAGTAATTGCTTTCCTGAATTGACTTGGTTTTGCGTAAACTGAACTCAATTTCGCTTTGAAAAAGTTACAATTTTCAAAGGAACAGTCATGAAATTCGACTGAATGGAACTCTGTCCCAATAAATAAACAATCTTTAAATATGCATTCTTTAAAAGTAGCCTTACTAATAGCTGTTTTTGAAAAAGAGACATTCTCAAATGTAATACCTGATATTCTTTTTTCCGCTAATTCTGGTGGAGAGTAAAGAATATTACAAAGGTGTTTGCTGACAAGAAGTTGTTGGTTGAACTTCTCAGCATCAAAGGTCTCAAATTGTGGATTTAGTTTAAAGAAATCTCTTAACATATTTCTTGTTCGATTTATATTTCCGGAGCCCTAACGTCGTGATCAGCGGTGGCGCCAATGAACTTGCCGCGTCAGCGCCGCCACCGTTAACGCCATCCGCTGAATTACATGGTTATACCATCTTTTATTCATCGAGCTTAATGGCCCATGGATTTTCACCTAGTGGTTTTATTGCCCAGCCATCTTTAAGACTTTTAGACATCTTCCATAATGGACGTTTCCAACCTTTTTTGTAGTTGTGGTATTTGTTATGATCTGCGCCCATTATTTTGTTTTGCAGAGGTGTTGTTTTGTGTTTCTCTCTGAATTCCCATAAGAGATCGGACTCAACCTCTTTAAAAAAATCCGAGTTGTTCCTTCTTTTTACCTCTGTCATCCAAAAACATAATGAAAAATCATAAATAGAATTTGTAATAGCTGGAATCCAAATTTTCAGATGATCGTTTATTCTGTTTTTTAGTGCCCCCCTACCAATATACAAAACCTGAGATACTTCTTTGCCATACTCAATTCCAATATTGTCCATCAATGTTATGACATAGACTCCTTTTTTTACATTTGCAAAGCTGCTCATATTTTCTTCTTTTTCTTCTTCCCAATAATATTCTATGTCTTTCAATATGCTATTTCGCACTTTGCTTTCAAGCCATGGAAATTCCGAAAATGGTTGGGAGTCTGAGTAATAAGACAATATATTTATATCTATGCCAAAATCCTTTGCGTAGTCACCAAGCTTTATAGGATCTTTTGTTCTTGCCCATCTGATTTCTATTTCATTTTCTGACATTAAGATGCCTTTGATATTTCTTTAGGTATAACAGTTTAATAAGTGGAAAGTTTTCCATCATACCACCTCATATATACGGACAAATTTTCCACTTATTGTAATATTATATAGGTAAATATGGAAAAAGGTGCCCATCACAGTCCACTTATTACCTACACCTGGTGAATTTTCCACTTATTGCGATATTAGGGGACAATTATGGAAAATCAAACCTTCGATCACCCCATATCAAGCGAAATGGCACATTGTATCTTTCTGGCACAACCCTGATATTTACCTAGGATGACAATCCTTGACATTTCCAACATAAAAAATCAATACTAAAATCCACCTTGTCGACCAAATCCCCAAGTATTTTCAGCGATTCACATCGACGACAACCCGACCACGAACCCGGCCAACAAGGAGTTCTGCTGCCATGGGAATCACCTCGGAAAGACCTATTTCGTGGGCAATCAGTTCCATTTTTGAGAGATCCAAGTCCTTCGCCAAGCCCGCCCACACCTCCAGCCGATGTTCACGAGGGCACATCACGCTGTCAATCCCGACCAAGGTTATACTGCGCAGGATAAAAGGGGCTACCGTGGCCGGAAAGTCCATCCCTCCCGCTAGGCCGCAGGCAGTGACCACTCCTCGATACCGGGTCGTGGCACACACGTTCGCCAGCACATGGCTGCCAACCACATCAACCGCCCCCACCCAACGCTCTTTGCCCAGAGGTTTTCCTGGCCGGTCAAAGTCTGATCGAGCAAGGACCTCTGCTGCCCCCAAGCCGAAGAGATAATCACTGTGTTCCGCCACCCGCCCGGTGACCGCAACCACCCGGAACCCACGCTTCGCCAGGATAGCAACAGCGCAACTCCCAACACCCCCGGCGGCGCCTGTAACCACGACATCTCCCTGCCCTGGGTGAACGCCATGTCGCTCCAGCGCGAGGACCGACAGCATGGCGGTAAAACCGGCCGTACCAAGAGCCATCGCCTGCTTAGGGTAGAACGCGGCAGGCAGAGGAACGAGCCACTCACCCTTGACCCGAGCCTTCTGGGCCAAGCCGCCCCAATGACCCTCCCCGACACCGCAGCCATTGAGGAGAACCGTCGAGCCGACCGCGATATCTGAGCAACTCGATTTCGCCACCGTCCCGACCAGATCAATGCCGGGAACCATCGGAAATTTCCGCACGACTGGGGCTTGACCTGTAATCGCTAACGCGTCCTTGTAATTTAATGACGAGTACGTAACATCAACGGTGACGTCGCCTTCCGGCAACTGCGCTTCATCGATATGAGTTATCGTTGCTCGGTACCCGGTGTCATCCTTGTCGATTAAAATGCCTTTGAACATTTTTCTCCTTTTTAATTGGTGCGTTATGATAGACACCGCCCTTCGGCTCCGCTCTCTGGACGGTTGACTCCGTCCAGAAAGTGTTTGGCCAGGCAGGGTGAATTAGATATCGCTTGAGAAAACCCAATCAGCCTTTCACCGGACACCACCAGGACCTGACAAAGAAGATGGACCGCACACAGCTCCGATGGTATGATATCTTTAATCAAGGCCAATTGTGCTGCGTTATCCGCCCCACACAGTCAACGGCTGCAATTCCTCTATCGAAATTATGAATGGACAATTCATCAAAACTCGCGGCACCCTGGGAACGGCGCCGGTCTTTCTAACCGCTATCTCAACCATTCTCGGCGCCATCATGTTTCTGCGTTTTGGCTATGCGGTGGGTAATGTCGGGTTTGTCGGCACCCTGGTCATCATCCTGATCGGCCATGCCGTAACCATCCCCACGGCCATGGCTCTAGCCGAAATCGCCACCAACCAGAAGGTGGAAGGCGGGGGCGAATATTACATCATCTCCCGCTCTTTTGGTATCATTCCAGGCTCGGCCATCGGCATATCCCTGTTTTTCTCCCAAGCAATCAGCGTGGCCTTCTACACCATTGCCTTTGCCGAGGCCTTCCGACCAGTGTTCGATTGGTTGGCGACAACCTACCATCTCCACATCACTGATGCCAGAATCGTCAGTCTGCCGGCGGTGATCCTACTGGGACTGGTGGTCATTATCAAGGGGGCTGATGTGGGCATCAAACTACTCTATTGGGTGGTCGGCGTTCTCTTCCTCTCCCTGGTGCTATTCTTTTGCGGTTCAACCGACTACACTTCGAAATTAGACTACCACACCTTCATCGATACCATAGCCCACCCGGACAACTTCTTTTTAGTCTTCGCCATCTGTTTCCCCGCCTTTACCGGGATGACAGCGGGCGTCGGGCTCTCCGGCGATCTGCGCGACACCAAGCGCTCGATCCCCTTAGGCACCCTGACCGCCACCTTAAGCGGGATGGTGATCTATATCTTCATCGCCTACAAACTGGCAACCTCGGCCAGCCCCTTGGATCTCAGCCAGGACCAGCTGATCATGGCGAAAATTGCCCTTTGGGGACCGATCATCCCCATCGGCCTTGCCTGCGCCACCATCTCTTCAGCTTTAGGGTCCGCCCTGGTAGCGCCTCGGACCCTGCAGGCCCTTGCCGCAGACGACGTTTTCCCCTTCAAGCCTTTAACCGCTTGGCTGGCTAAAGGCCAAGGAGCAGCTGCCGAGCCGCGCAACAGCTCCTTGGTGGTGTTCGCAATCGCGATTTTCTTTGTGATGATGGGCGATGTCAACTTTGTCGCTCAAGTAATCTCGATGTTTTTCATGGTGACCTACGGTTCGATCTGCCTGATTTCCTTTCTGGAGCACTTTGCCGCTGACCCGTCCTATCGCCCGGCCTTCCGATCCAAATGGTATATTTCCCTGTTCGGGGCCGTGGCCTGCACCTGGCTGATGTTCAAGATGAGCGCGCCCTATGCCATCTTTGCCATCCTGGTGATGATGGCGCTCTATCTGTGGATCAGCTACAATAACCCGGAACGCCGCGGCATGGCCTCTATCTTCCAAGGCGCAATCTTTCAGATCAGCCGCCAACTCCAGATATTTCTTCAAAAATCGACTCAACACAACACCGAAGAACGCTGGCGTCCCTCCGTGGTCTGCATCTCATCCCACTCCTTTGAACGGATGGACGCCTTCAACCTGCTGCGCTGGATCTCCCACCGCTTCGGTTTCGGCACCTATATCCATCACCTTAACGGCTACCTGAGCCGCGAATCGGTCACCATCTCCCAGGATGTCTTCCAGCGCCTGGTCCGCCTCACTGCGGTAAGCCATTCAAATATCTATGTCGACACCTTAACCAGCCCGTCCTATACGACAGCGGTGGCCCAAGTTGCTCAGCTGCCGGGAATATCGGGTAAAGAAAACAACCTGATGCTCTTTGAATTTTCCCGTACCAATGATACCGATGAGTTAAATGACATCATCACCAACTTTAAGATGGTGGTCGCTTCTGGTTTCGACATCTGCATTCTCGGCTCAACCCCAAGGGACTATGGATATCATAGCGAGATTCACGTCTGGATCACCCCGGAGGATTACGACAACGCCAGCCTGATGATCCTCCTGGCCTACATCATCTTGGGGCACCCGGACTGGGACATGGGTGAGATCAAACTCTTTGCCTCCTTTCCAAGCCATGAAATTAACGAGCAGAAAGATCGGCTCCTCGGACTGATCAAGGATGGCCGGATGCCCATCTCTGCCAAGAACGTTGAGCTGATCCCCGCCGATCCCGGCACCAGCAGAAAAGAGCTGATCTGCCGCCAATCCAGGGATGCGGATCTAATTATCCTCGGCCTGGTAGGCGAGGCCCTGCTGCATCAGAAAGATAAACTGTTCCGGGGCTATGACGGCGTAGGCAATATCCTCTGGGTCAATACCAAAAATGAGATTCAACTCAGCCGCGAGGAAGACGAGGAGGCAAAGAAATCCCCCCCCCTCCCCTCCGAACCTGTGGCCGCAGAAAAACAACCCAAGAATAGAGAAATTGAACCGCCTGCCGAAACACCTTCAGCGGCATAAGAGATGATCATTACCAACCTAACGGCGAGATACTGATGACAACACGACACAGATCACAAACATTTTTGTTGGCCCTGCTAACGATGGGACTGATGCTGACCGGCAGGACTACTCTGGCGAGCGATGCCGCCACTTATAACACGACACTCCCCCTGGCCCAAAATGGCGATCCGGAAGCGCAATATACGCTGGGAAACCACTTCACCCAAGGCAATGACGCCGAAAAAGACCTAAAACAGGCCGCTTTCTGGTACTTCAGGGCCGCGCTCGCGGGCCATGCCGATGCTCAATACCATTTAGGGCTGATGTATGACTCCGGCTTAGGAGTGGCGCAAGACTACACTCAAGCCCTTACCTGGTACGGCAAGGCGGCAGCACAAGGCCATTCGGAGGCTCAATCGCACAAAGAGAAAATTCTTAGTCATATTGACACAGTGGAACGCTCCGCAGATCAAGGGGAAGCCGAAGCTCAGTGCACCCTGGGAGATATGTATGCCAATGGCAACGGAGTCCCCCAGGACGATGAACGCGCTGTCGCATGGTATCGGAAAGCGGCAGAACAGGGAGCGGCAGCTGGCCAATTCAAACTCGGTTTCATGTATGCCCAAGGGAGAGGAGGCCCCCTTGACTCCGAACAATCCGTCGCATGGTACCGCAAGGCCGCGGAACAAGGCCACGCAGACGCAGAATATCATTTGAGCACCATGTATTACAAAGGCCTTGGCGTGCCGCAAGATAAGGTGACCGCCTATGCCTGGCTCAGTGTAGCCTCAGCCCAGGGCCATACAATTGCGACTAAAAATAATGCCTTTGCCGCCAGCAGACTGACACCTGCCCAACTGAGTCAGGCCCAGATTCTGACCAAAGAACTCCAGGCCAAAATTACCGACACACGCTGACCATCATCGTCTCTCCGTAACAACTCTTTGCTCCCAATGAGCCGCAACACATTGACCTTGACAGCACTGACCATGCACGGTACTTTCGGGGCCAGGGAGGGCCAGACCGGTTTTTCCTACCTGCAGGGGTCTCTGCCGGCAAACTAGAACTGGCCTTCTTCGCGCCGGCAAGACTCCGTGCTGATTGTCAAACATCTATCGATCACTCTTTCACCATGACAACAGACAAAACACCTACCGCTGAAAAGCCCGTCTCCGAGGAGGCCATCCTCAAAGTCGCCAAAGAGGTCGCCATCAAGTTCATCGAAGTGGGCCGCCTTACCCCTGGCAACTTCAACGAAACCTTCCGTGACCTCTACGTCGGCATCAAATCCACCATCCGCGGTCAATAAAACTTTCCTCCCGTGACCGCCATCGAACTGCAACCTTCTCTGAACCATCGACCAGCCACGATCCGCCACATCCACCTGATGGGAATTTGCGGCACGGCAGTTGGCGCCCTGGCCGGCATGCTGCAAGCCCAAGGGTACCTCATCACCGGCTCCGATCAGCAGGTCTACCCGCCGATGAGCGACTACCTGGCAAGTTTAGGCATTACCGTCACCTCAGGATATGCCCCGGAAAATCTTGAACCCAGGCCCGACCTGGTCATCGTCGGCAATGTCATCACCCGCGCCAACCCCGAGGCCGTGGCCTTGGCCGAAAGGGAGATCCCATACCTCTCCATGCCCCAGGCGTTAGGACAATTCTTTCTCTCCGGAAAACAGTCTTTGGTGGCCTGCGGCACCCACGGCAAGACCACTACTTCGTCGCTCCTGGCCACGATCCTGCACTATCTTGACAGCGATCCCGGATTCATGATTGGCGGTCTGGTCCAAGAGTTCGGCCGCAATTTCCGCATCGGCCAAGGTCCCTATTTTGTGGTGGAAGGTGATGAGTACGACACCGCTTTTTTCGACAAGGGTCCGAAATTCCTCCACTACCAGCCCACCATCGCCATCATCACCAGCATTGAATTCGACCACGCCGACATCTATGCCGACCTGGAAGCAGTCAAGAGCTCCTTCCGCAAACTGCTCCGGATCATGCCCGCTGACGGCTGCCTGATCGCCAACCTTGACGACCCGGTAGTCGTCGAATTATGTCGGGAGGCGTCATGCCAAGTGTTGGGCTACGGCGAAGGAGACGACTCTTTCTGGCGACTTGCCGACCTTGACATCCGTGCCGATGGCACGACCTTTACCGCTTACCGGGATGATGCGCTCTTTGGTCACTTTACCACCCGGATGCCGGGGCGGCACAACGCCATGAATACCCTGGCGGTAATCGGGGTATTGGATCAGCTCGGGTTTTCCGCCGCCGCCATTGCCGATAAACTCCCTCGTTTTCCCGGTGTCCGCAGGCGGCAGGAGGTTCGGGGCGAGGTCAACGGCATCACCGTCATTGATGATTTCGCTCACCACCCGACCGCCGTTCGCGAGACGCTCGCCGCCCTTCGTGCTGCCTATCCTGGGCGTCGGCTGGTGGCAGTCTTTGAACCGCGGACCAACTCCAGCCGCCGCAAAGTATTTCAAGATGATTACGTCCTAGTCTTTGATCACGCCGATCAGATAATAATCAAAGAACCCATGGCCATCACCTCGCTCACCGAGGATCAGCGCTTTTCCTCCCGGCAACTGATTGATGACCTGATTACACGCGGTCGCCACGCCACCTATTTCGCCGACACTGATGCTGTGATCTCCTCCCTGGCCCACACCTCACAACCGGGCGATGTTATTGCCATCATGTCGAACGGCGGCTTTGACAATATCCATACTCGGCTGCTCGCTGCCCTTAAAAATCACGAGTAACATCTGCTTGCCCGCATTTTTTTTTACCGTTCTAATACTCTCATCACTCCTACCATGTGGGTATTCCTCCCCAAAGTCACCTATCAGTCCAAGTTAACTCATCGTTTTCACACAAAAGTTTTAAATATTTACCAATAGGTGTATTTACCTATATTTTTATGAATCTCCATTCAGTATTTTCTTGACATCAAGTTTTGATTGATATACAAAAGGACAACTCGTGAGGAAATGACCTCCACGAAACCCGTAAGAAAGTCCTCCGCTCGACATATTTTTCAGGAGATGCGTTTTGGATCAACGATCAACCATTGACTTACTTTACGTTGCAGCATTTTTCCTCGGCGGCTTAGGCTTTGCTGTTGGACCCTTCATTATTGCCACTCTCTTCTCCCCCCGTGGCACTCGAAATCTCGCCAAAAAAACCAACCAACTGATCGAATGCGGAATGCCACCCATCGGCGACGCCTGGATCCGTTATGGCATTATCTACTATCTTTACGCCCTTATCTTTCTCGCTTTTGATGTTGATGTCCTTTTTCTGTTCCCCGTAGCCATGGCCTATAGCAAGGCAGCTCCAGTCAGCGGTTTCATTGAGGTCGTTCTCTTTGTCGCCATCCTGACTCTGGCATTGGTTTACGCCTGGAACAAGGGAGTATTTGAGTGGAAACGGAAAAACTACAACCGGCAATAGTCCAACTGGCGGTATTGGATGATGTCCTGGCCCTAGGTCGGGCCAACTCCCTGTGGCCGATGACCTTTGGTCTAGCCTGCTGTGCTATCGAAATGATGGCAGCCGGCGCCTCCCGCTTTGATCTGGCCCGCTTCGGCGCCGAGGTCTTCAGACCATCACCCAGACAATGTGATGTGATGATCGTGGCCGGCACCATCTCTCACAAGATGGCTCCGGCTGTCAAGACCCTCTACGACCAGATGCCCGAGCCCAAATGGGTCATTGCCATGGGTAACTGCGCTATTTCAGGCGGCCCCTTCGTTTTTGAGGGCCAGTATGGAATCGTGGAGGGAGCTGATAAATTTCTGCCTGTTGACATCTACATCCCCGGCTGCCCACCACGCCCCGAGGCGCTGATCGAAGGCATCCTCGAACTTGAAGAAAAGATAACCGGCTACAGACGCTGGCCCCGGGTCAAGTGAGGACGACATGCTTCTTGAGACATTAAAAAAAGCCCTGGAATCCTTTGCCGTCACTGACGAAATCGTGGTGACCAAAATGATTCCACCTCCACCTCCTGCCGAAGGTGAAGCGCCGGGAAAACCGGTTGAAGTCAAAGAGACGGTCGAGCAGCTGATGATCTTCACCCCGGACTATACCAAGAAAGGGTACCACCTAGACGTCAAGGTCACCCCACAGGACCTGCCAGCCATCGCCCAGATACTGATCAAGCACAAATTCTTTATAGAATCGATCACCGGGGTGGATTGGATCAAGGAGCAGCAGATCGAAGTGGTATACGACTTCAACCTCTGGGAAGAACTCTGCCGGGTGGTAATCCGTACCCGTACTGACCGCTCTACCCCTGAAGTCCCTACTATTTCAGAAATTTATCACGGTGCTAACTGGCACGAACGCGAAACCCACGACTTCTTTGGCGTCAACTTCACAGGTCACCCAGACTTAAGCCCACTGCTCTTGGTGGACGACGCCGATTTCCATCCACTGTTAAAGGATTTCAAGGCATGAGCGTGGACGTCATCGACAAATCACTTGAAACCTTTGTCCTGAACTTAGGCCCCCAGCACCCTGCCACCCATGGCGTGCTCCGGGTCAAGTTGACCATGGACGGAGAGTATATTGTACACGCCGAGCCGGTATTAGGCTATATCCACCGGATGCATGAAAAGATGGGCGAGAACCGGACCTGGGCTCAATTCATGCCCAACACCGGTCGACTCGACTACCTTGGAGCCCTCTCCTACAATCATGGCTATGCCCTGACAGTTGAACGTGCCGCCGGCATCGAAGTCCCGGAACGGGCAGAGTATATCCGTGCCATCACTGTCGAGATGAACCGCATCGCCAGCCACCTGCTCTGGTTCGGCGCGTTTGTCCTTGACCTGGGCGGCTTCACTCCGCTGCTTTATGCCTTCGATGATCGTGAACAGATCCTTGATCTCCTGGAATCGGTAACAGGCGCGCGGCTCACCTTCTGCTATTTCCGCTTCGGCGGGGTCTATAATGACATTGATGAGACCTTCATCACCGGTTGTCGCGCTTTTATCAAGCGGCTCCGTTCCCGGATGCCGATGTACCATGACTTGGTCACCAACAACATCATCATGATCAAGCGGCTCAAAGATATTGGCCACATCTCACAAGATATGTGTCGACGTTATGGGGCCACCGGTCCGGTGCTGCGCGGCTCCGGCGTCGACTTTGACGTCAGGAAGCAGGAACCATACTCAGTCTACCCTGAATTTAAGTTCGACATCCCAGTCTATGACGAATGTGACTCCATGGCCCGCTACATGGTGCGCATGGACGAGATTGAACAAAGCATGCGAATCGTCGAGCAGGGGTTGGACAAACTGCCAGATGGCCCGACCATGGCTGAAAAAGCGCCAAAAATAATCAAACCGGAAAAGGGAGATTATTATTGCTCGGTTGAAGCGGCACGTGGTTCGTTCGGTATCCGTGTTGTGTCAGACGGCACCAACACCCCATACCGCTTGAAACTCCGTTCACCGACCTTCTCCAACTTAAGCCTTTTTTCCGAGGCCTGCCAGGGAATGCTCCTGCCCGACGCCTTGGCCCTGATGGGAACGCTGGATTTAGTCATTCCTGAGATAGACCGGTAAGCCGTTGCACAGAATTAACCTTGCCATTCACCATAGTTGACTCGGCATACGGAGCACTAAAGTAACGATCATCATTGCACAAGATGTTTCGTGACGGCTCTTAAGCATTTACGACCTTTTAACCACCTGTAAAGGGACACGATGAACAACGAACTTATCCGATTACTGGCCTTCCTGGTGGGGATTATCGCCTTTGCCGCCCTGAACGCCGCCTATCTGGTTTGGGTCGAGCGAAAAGGGGCGGCTCATTTCCAGCGCCGCATCGGACCCAAAGAGGTCGGACCTTACGGCCTTTTGCAACCGCTGGCTGACGGCGTCAAGCTGATGACCAAACAGCTGCTGGTCCCGGATGGGGTTGATCCGATACTGTTCAAGATCGCCCCGATCATGCTCCTGGTACCGGCTATCATGTCATTCGTCACCATCCCCTTCGGTGAACATCTGGCAGCCCGTAATATCGACTTGGGGCTGTTGATGATCTTCGCCTTTGCCTCGGTCAACGTCTTGGGCCTCCTCCTCGGCGCCTGGGGATCAGCTAATAAATATGCAGTCATCGCCGCAGCCCGCGTTATCTCCCAGAATATCGCCTACGAGATTCCCATGCTGCTCACCACCATTGCCCTGATCATGGCGACCAGCACCATGAACTTAAATGAAATCGTCAGTCAACAGGGCGGGGGCATCTGGAACTGGAATCTGATCCGCTTGACCTGGAGCGCAAGTCCCTTAACACCGATTGCCTTTCTGATCTTCTTCACCACCATGCTGGCTGAGACCAACCGCGCACCCTTCGATATGGCCGAGGCCGAAAGCGAACTGGTGGCTGGGGCCTTTACCGAATATTCAGGCATGGGTTTCGGTGTCTTCTTCATGGGTGAATATGCCAACATCGTCATCGGCGCAGCCCTCACCACCATCCTGTTCCTGGGCGGATGGCAGAGTCCGCTACCCTTTCTGCCCAACAGTGTAATTTGGTTCCTGATCAAAATGTACGCTATTATCTTTACCGTGGTCTGGATCCGCTGGACGTACCCCCGGACCCAGTTTTACAACTTGCTTAACCTGTCATGGAAGATTCTGATTCCGTTTTCACTCGCCAACCTGATTGTCACGGCCGGCTGGTTAAAGGTGTTTTAAGATGGCCTATTTCAACGAAATATTCACCGGCACCAAGAGCCTGTTTGTGGGACTCGGCATCACTATCAAGGAGTTTTTCAAACCGGTAGTGACCGTTCAGTATCCCCACGAAACTATTACGATGTCTGCCCGGTTTCGCGGCCATATCGAACTCACTCGAGACCTCGACACCGGCGGCAACAAATGCATTGTCTGCGGCATGTGCCAGAAGGCATGCCCCTCCGGCTGCATCACAGTCGAAGGAGAAAAACGCGAAGGAGTTAAGGGTAAGGTGCTGACCGTTTACCGTCTCGATTTTACCAAATGCAGCCTCTGCGGGATGTGCGTGGAGAGCTGTAAACCGAGCGCCATCGATTTTTCCAAGGACTACAATCTCGCAGGACCCAGCCGCGAGGCCTATGTCTTTGATTTGCTTAAAAGGTTGGAGGAGCAACGTTAATGAATCACACACTCCTTTCAGCGGAAGGACTCTCCGGGCTGGTTTTTCTAAGCATGATAGCAGCCACTGTAGTTGGCGCCCTGATTGCCATCCACAGTAAACGACTGGTACGAGCCGTCGCCGGATTAAGTTTATGTTTTACCGGGGTTGCCGGCCTCTACTATTTTCTCAACAGCCCCTTTGTCGCGCTCATGGAGATGCTGATCTATGTTGGTGCAGTCTGCGTAACCATCATCTTCGCCGTGATGCTGGCCGAACCTCGGGCCGAAAACAAACCAGGCAAGGGAAGCGGCATGGGCGCATTATTTGGAACTATAGTCGCCGGGCTTGTTTTTTTTGGAGTTGCTGCAGTCAGCACCACCACCAACTGGAAGGCCGCTCCCGCTAAAATTAACGACGGTTCAGTGACTGAGGTCGGCCTGTCGCTGCTAACCTCGTACAGTATGGTGTTTGAACTCATCTCAGTCGTCTTGCTGGTCGCCATCATCGGCGCCCTAGTATTGGCCCACTCAGGCAGGGAAAAAGTATGATGCTAGCGCTCAGTTCACAACTTAACACCTACCTTTTAATTGGCGCGTTCCTCTTTGCTGCCGGTTTCTACGGGCTGGTTCAACGCCGCAGTCTGATCGGCATGCTGATCGCAGGGGAACTGGTGCTTTCCGGAGCCTCAGTCAACTTGATGGCCTTCAACCACTTTCTAGCCCCGGACCCTACGGTCGGACAAATATTTACACTGTTTATTATGGGTATTGCTGCGGCAGAAGCCGCCATCGCCCTCAGTATAATCATCGCCGTCTATCGAAATTATAAATCTATTGACGCGCCAGATCTACACGATCTCCAGGGATAAGAGGACCTGCCATGACCGGTTCCGTACCAGATATCATCGAATCAACCAAACTGATCACCGCCATCATGGTGCCGCTTATCGGCTCCGTAGCAGTGATGCTCAGCGGTGAAAAACGCCCTAACCTTCGCGAGTCCTGCTCTGTGGTGTCGGCGGTCATCATGTTCTCGATAATCGCCTCCATGGTGCCCGATGTCCTTGCCGGGCGAACATTACACTGTGTGTTGTTCAAGATCCTGCCCGGCGTCTCCGTTACCCTGCGCGCCGACGCCTTTTCAATGATCTTCGCCCTGGCGGCCTCGTTCCTTTGGATACTCGCAGCCTTCTACTCCATGGGGTATATGCGCGGTCTTAATGAACACGCCCAGACAAGGTTCAACGCCTGCTTTGCCCTGGCACTGTTCGGGGCCATGGGTGTCGCTTTTTCGGACAATCTGTTCACCCTCTACCTGTTCTATGAAATCGTTTCGGTCTGCACCTATCCACTGGTCGCTCATCATCAGGATCAAGAGGGGTATGACGGCGCACAAAAATACATTGTTTATCTGACGACCACTGCCAAGGCCTTCCTGTTGCCTGCCTTGGTCTTGATCTACGTTTTGACCGGCACCCTTGACTTCGCCTCGAATATTTCAACCGGCATCTTTCCGGCTGGTGTCAACTCCACTCTGGTCACCATCCTGTACATCTTCTGCATCTTAGGTTTTGCCAAAAACGGAGTCATGCCCTTTCATCACTGGCTACCCGGCGCTATGGTGGCCCCGACACCGGTCTCCGCCCTACTCCATGCCGTAGCCGTGGTCAAGGTCGGGGTCTTCTCCACCACCAGGGTAATGCTTTATACTTTCGGTGTTGATACCATGGACGCTTTGAATTTAGGCATCCCCACCGCCTACTTCGTCTCGTTTACTATCCTGATGGCCTCGGTGATCGCTCTTTCAAAAACCAACCTCAAGGCACGGTTGGCATACTCAACAGTCAGCCAACTCTCCTACATCATCTTGGGTGTCGCCATGCTCACCCCAGCCTCGATTAACGGGGGCTTGATCCACATTGCCAATCATGCCTTCTCCAAAATCACCCTGTTCTTCTGTGCCGGCGCTATTTATGTCGCGACTCACAAAAAAGATATCTCAGAGATGAGCGGACTGGGACGTACCATGCCCTTCACCTTCGCCGCCTTCGGCATCGCCTCGTTATCGATGATCGGGGCGCCCCCGGTAGCTGGCTTTGTCACCAAATGGTATCTCCTGGTCGGGTCGATGCAGGCCCACCAGATCGGGCTACTGTTGGTGCTCCTGGCCAGTACACTCCTTAATGTCGGCTATTTTGCGCCGGTAACCTATAACGCTTTTTTTGGCAAGCGCCCAGCAGGTGAGCCTTATGAAGGGATCAAGGAGGCGCCGCTATCCATGGTCATTCCAATTATGATTGCAGCGACCATCTCGGTGGTCATCGGCATATTCCCTGACTTCATGATGCAATTCGTCAAGGCGGTGACAGGATGATAGTTGAACTGATAGATTACTTTCGCGACCGGCTGTCTACGGTTATCCGCTGCTGCTATGCGGTCCTGGCAGCCCTGGTCATCATCGACATCTTTGTTGACAAGCACCATGCCCACACCTGGCCTGAGCATATCCCCGGCTTCTGGGCTCTGTTTGGCTTCGTGGCCTGCGTGGCCATTATCATTATCTCCAAGTGGTTTGGTCACCAAGGAATCATGACCCGCGAGGATTATTATGACTGAAACCTGGATCCATCCATCCCTGATCCTCATCGTCGGGGCTCTGTTACTTCCCCTGTTTAAAGGGATGCCCCGCCGCACTATCTTGATGCTGGTGCCGGTGCTGACTTTCATCAACATCTGGACCTTCAGTCCGGAAGGGGTCTGGGGCAGCGTCCAGTTTCTTGACTGGCAGCTGATCTTTGGGCGCATCGACCGTTTAAGTCAGGTCTTCGCCTACATCATGAGCCTGATGTGCATCATCGGCACCCTCTACGGCCTGCATGTTGAAGATGATATGCAGCATATCACCGCCTGGCTCTATGTCGCTGGTTCCTTAGGCGTCATCTACGCCGGGGACTTTCTGGTCTTGTTCCTGTTCTGGGAACTGATGGCCTTCTCCTCGGTATTCCTGGTTTGGTTCAGAAAACGCGAAGAGTCCATCGCCGCAGGCTACCGCTACCTCTTGGTCCATACCGCTGGCGGCTTGATCCTGCTTGCCGGCATCATGCTACGCTACAAGGCGACTGG
>VMSU01000157.1 GCA_013792005.1 Desulfobulbaceae bacterium | reverse complement strand
CCAATATGATCAAGGTCTTCAGCGCGTCGGCCAACTTCTTTACCGAATCCACTCGACCGGACAGAGAAACGACTTTTTTATAGGCCTCAACCATTTTCTGGCTATTGCCTTCTTCCAAGAACTCGCCAAGCTTCTCAAACAAATCAGCATTGTCTGTCTGCGCCTCCAATTCAGCGAGCATGGATACGACCAAACCCCTAGTCCTGCCGATATCTCTGCGGTGTGAAAGCACCACATCTTTGATGGCCTCGGCGTTGGCCTCGACAATCTGACGCTCGGTTACCAACCCTTCGCTGGTAACCTCCTTGGTAACCATTTCCTTGGTAACCAGCTCATCTGCCTTGGCCTGAATCTTGGCAAAAAGGTCCCGAGTCCACCCGTCTTTCTTGGCTTTTTTGGTAATTGCGACATGGGAGACACCATACTCTTCACCGATAACGCGCAAGGTCTTCACCCCAGCGCGATAGTCGCGTTCGACAGCCTCCCAATCGATCGATCGTTGCGTTTTTTTCTCTGTCATGGCCATATCCCACAAAAAAGCCCGGTTGAGCGCGCGCACCAATACCTTCTGTTTGGTGCAAACGTTCAACCGGGCTTAAAATTGGTCCCTTACGGGAATTTTACAGCAATCCGGTTACTGCTTTCTATGTTTCAGAATAATCTTTTCTTGAGCAATCTTGGCGCGGACAACCGAGCCATTCAACATTTCAACGGTGATGGAGATCTGCCCCGTGTGTTTGGCAATAGCCAAGGTATCGATGGTCTTTGCCGTTTCGATAAGCACGGTATCCCGAGTATCCATTTCCCCATCCGCAAAAGCCACACTATCACCATGATTCGCGTTGTCTTATTGTGCCAATCAGCACCAACCCCTGATTACTCTACCGGCTCATGCATCCGGATCATGTCGTGAAATCTTGTTCTCTTCTCATCCCATTGTAAAACGATGGTGCCGGTGGGTCCCTTACGCTGTTTGCCGATGATAATCTCTGCTGTGCCCCGGTTCTTGTTATTCTTTGATTTATTGTAAACCTCGTCTCGATACACAAACAGGATCACGTCAGCGTCCTGTTCGATGGCACCGGAATCACGCAAATCTGAGATCATAGGTCTTTTATCGAGCCGCTTCTCACACTCCCGGCTCAACTGCGATAAGCAGACAACCGGGATAGAGAGTTCCTTGGCAATAGCCTTCATCTCGCCGGATATTTCTCTGATCTCAGCTTCCCTGATAGTATTCTTACCTTCACCGTGGGCAAGTTGCAGGTAGTCGACAAACAGAACCGCTATTCCGTGTTCGTCTTTCATCCTCCTGGCCTTGCGGCGAATGACCGAGGCCTTCTGCCCCGGGAGATCATCAACATAAATCGGTGCCTGCTCAATCTTACCCGCTGACTGTCGGATCCGATGCCAATCATCACTATTCAACCGACCAGACCTTACCTTGTGGGAATCGACGCCGGAGATACCGCAGACCATCCGAGCCGCCAGTTGGTCCGCTGACATCTCAAGCGATATCACACCGACGGGCAGCCCAAGACGAATAGCCTGGTGTTCAGCAATGTTCATGGCGATAGCCGTCTTGCCCATACTGGGCCGACCGGAGATGATAATCAAGTCGGAGGGCTCCAGCCCTGATAACATTCGGTCCAGGTCTTTAAATCCAGTCGGTATGCCTAATGCGCCACCCCCGCTTGCCGCTTCAAGACGCTCCAGCGCCTTTTTCATGGCGATAGAGATATGAACGGTACTGCCAACATTGTTGCCCTTCTGGATGATCTCCCTGACCATGACCTCAAGATCGGCCAAGGTGGTCTCATCCTTGCCATCAAACGACTCGGTATAACAGCGGTCGGCAATACGCGTAGCCCCGTCGATAATCGCCCTCAGCTCGGCCTTTCTCTTGACCAATTCGGCATAATGCGTGGCCATGCCCCGTGATGGCAGACCATCCGTCAATGAGGCGACATACCCGGCCCCGCCCACTTCATCGACACGACCTTGATCCCTGAGAAGTGAATGAACAGTGATAATATCAACCGGTTGATTTCTCTCGCGCAGGTCGACAATTGTCCGAAATATCAGGCGATGCGGATTGTGATAAAAATCCCTGACTGACAGGATATCGACCACCTTGTCTGCCACGTCTTGATAGACGAGGCATGAACCAAGAATTTCAACCTCTGCCTCTCTGTTGTGCGGTGGGATCCGCCGGACTTCCTGCATGACATGTCTCCTAATCCAGATATTTACGAGCCGTTTCTGCTGCCGATTCGTGAACTGGTTCTTGAGTTGAAACCGTTGTGATGTACCTTTTCTCGACTCTATCTGGTTCCCTTCTCACCCAGTTGCGCCAGGTGGCATCCCAATCGAGCTTGATTCCTGATTGCCCCGGCTTGGCTGTCCAGTAGTCCCGGAATGAATCGATCACCCTCTGCATGCTCGTTTCATCCCAGGACGGCCGTTCCTTCTTTGTCCACACCAGAAGAGCATCTGATGGCGACCAGTCACTTGGCAACCGATTCCCCTTCTTACTTTTCGTTGTAGCTTTAGGCGTTGCTGCTTCAGCAGCGCACGCAGACGTAGTTAAATCTTTTACTGATAACTGATGTGGTACGGGGTTCGGCAAAACTGATGGTACGGACTTCTCTTTTTCTTGCTCCCCTTTCCCTTGCCCTACTGAGCTTTCAGGTGGTACGGAAGCGGTACGGCCAGGTGGTACGGAAGTGGTATGGCCTTTTTTTGATCCTGATTTTCCTACCGTGTCCGCGAGCGGTAAAAAGAACATCAAATACCGTTCATCGTTATGTTGCCTTACCAACCCAGCCGATTCGAGATGAGCCATAGCCCTCCTCAATTGCCCCTTGGTGGCGTGCTCACCGCGCATACCTTGCCTGGTGACCACCTCGGCCACTTCTGCCAAGGCTTGCCACGAAATACGCCGCTTGGGGCCTCCGACCACACCTGTCTGGTAGTCCATAAATCGCAATAGTCCTTGGAGATAGACGACTCGCGCTAGGAGAGGAAGACCAAGCAAGGCTTCATCTTCTTGGTCGTTCCATCTCATTCAATGCTGTCACACCTTCCACCATGAGCAGCATGGCTGAAAGCATCTCCTCTCATACCAGTCTTGCCTGCCCATCTTGATGCCGGGCACAACCCGCGCAGCATGGTATGTTTCCGTTGTACTTTCCATGTCATTTGCAGTTCTCCCTTGCCATGTGGTTATGGGGTACGATCACATACCGATTTCCGTTACTAAAAAAGCCAGCACCTGCAGGCTAATAATGATCATCTCAGCCAGGGCAGTACCCGCAACGACTGCAACGACCACCAATTATTTTCGATCCGCATTGTGGGCACTGCATCATGACCTCACCGTGGACAGCACAGTCCATCATTGAAGATAAATCCTACCGAATCATCACTTACGGTTCTGTAGTTGCCGATCTCCGTTTTTGCTTTCTGATTGGCCGTGAAAGCCGCTCCTTAACGATACGGGTCATATCGAGCCTTCGCTCAAGGGGAAAATCGTTATCTGACACCGGTGGTGGCGTGCTGGGTCCGACAAGTCGACGGACCAAGGCTGAAAGCTCCTTAATCTCGGCTCGTAACGCCGCTATCTCATTGACGGTTTCAGACATTGGTCAGGCCATGAATATTATTAAGCCACCAGAGATGGCACTGAAGCCACCTCCTCCGAATATGGATTATGATATTTTTCAGGCATCATCCAGGCCATCGCCGGGACCCCAGACAAGATCTGAAGCTTATCAGCCAAGGCCGGAGTAATACCCCGGACACCTTGCTCTATCTTCCAGACCATTGATGAGCCGGCCTCAATTTTTCTAGAAAGCTGGGGCACATTCCACCCCATCGTCTTTCGATATTTTCTAAGTGGAGTCATACCAGTTCCTTTTTTTACTTATCGACCACACCGTTCCAACCTCCATTTGTCTACATTGATACACAATTAGTGTAGCCATGTCAAGACAGAGTAAATAATTTATGCAACTGATAAAAAAAATAGTGTACTCGTATGGACTTATTGTGTATAAGGAATAGCATCTGCTACAAGGAGATCGACAATGACACTGAGGAAGATTCTAGAAAAACTGAAAGACCAAAGATATGGGCCATCCTTTACTGAGATAGCCGACATGGCTGAAGTTAGCCGAAGCACACTTTACAAATGGATGGACAATGAGGTCACCCCCAGCATTCAAGGATTAGAAAAAATAAGCGCCAAATACGAAATTGACCTTGCTCTTCTTTGCGAAGCATCTGGGGTTGAGTATCGTCCTTTGGCTAGCGGCCCAACCCAACCATCACAACCAAACACTCTGCCTAGCTCACTTCCAAGTTTGACTGGTAAAATGACAGCCAGCCAAGGGGTAGAGCAAGAGCTTGCTCGAGAGGACATGGCCTCAAAGGAAGAATGCACCATCGTCAAAGAGTTGGACGAAGCTCGCGGAGGCCAATCCCAAACAGTACCTGATGGGGTCGCAAGTATTATTCATAATATCCATATCACGTACGCAGAGATGAGCGAAACTGAGGTAGAAAATAGCGTCACATACCTTGAAAGCATGTCTCCAGACTGGCCGCACAAAAGGGAGGCCGAAGCATCAGGCGAGCTCCCAGGATCGGTCAAAAGATTGTTGTTGGTTCGGAAGATGGCTTTTGCGGATGCTGGCATCCCAAAAGAATCAGGTGCTGGCGTGCTCCTTAAAAATGGAGCGGAAATCCAGCGCGCATACCAGGAAGGAAAACTAAACGACAAAGATATTTATGACCTTTACCTGGCAAGAGCCAAGAAGGGACTGGAATTTTGTCGAATAACAGCTGCAAACAACGCGAAAAGAGAGTCAGAATTGACAAAAAAATAACAACCGTGGGGGGTTAGATGCGCAATTTTATCAATAACCTGGGGGGAGAGATTTGCGAATTCAACGTACATAAATTTTACCTGCAAGATATCATTGCACTATGCAACTGTTTTGGCTTTGACATCTATTGCGACCTCGGTGATGACACATACGGCATGGTAGGCCCTCAAGGCTGCCGCATTGTGATCATGGCCGACACAGAGTACCCCGGCGAAAATGCATACAACCTAGGCCATGAATTGGGACACCACTTACTAGGCCACAACCCCAATAATGCTACGGCGACTGAGGAATGGCATGCCAATGTCATCATCCACCTTCTTCGCATCCCAAACACAACTCTTGACCGGATAATGTCCATGTATGGTCGAGTGGATGCCGCCACAATTTATAACGCACTGGGGACAACCGGCCAAAACCCACGTCACGCTATGGATAGATACGCCGAACGGGCCAAGATTTACTGGCACTTCAAGAGTGGTTGTCACGCGCCCGAACCACTCCCGGCAAGCTACACCCCGACTGCTTTCAAGGGCTGGGACCAATCCCATTCCGGGTTCTACATGTGCTGATGATTCAGATGTTGCTCCAATAGGCAAACGGTGCCAAGAAGATAACCATAAGGGTATCAACTTGGCTTTGACTTTATACCAAAAAATAGTATAATATAAAATATGACCTGGTCAGCCAGAATTAGCCGAAAGGCAGAAAGACAAGTGGCAAGCTTGCCTCGTCATGTGGCCGAAAAGCTCCTATTGCTTCTGGCTGACATCATAAACAAAGGCCCAGTGCGCGGCGACTGGCTCAACTATGGCAAACTTGGAGGCAATAAACACCACTGCCATCTCAAGAAGGGCAAGCCGACCTATGTCGCAGTTTGGACCGAGGACAAACAAACCATCACCGTCGAGGTCGTCTATGTTGGAACCCACGAAAAAGCGCCCTACTGAAGAACGCTTGGTATCGCTCACACTCAAAGTTCACCCCATCAACGTAGAACGAATCAAACGTTTTGTGGAGTGCATCGAACCGGAAGCAGATGATGAAGGCAGCATCTCCGCCGAGGATTTTTTTGACAAATACTTCCCTGGAGAGAATAAAGCGGCTATTCACTTGCGCGGAGCACGCGGCAAAGAAGGAGTTACCCAAGCAAAACTTGCCGAACTAACGGGTATCCCTCAGCGCCACATCTCTGAAATGGAGAACAGCAAACGGCCGATCGGCAAGGAAAATGCCAAGAAGATGGCCAAGGTCTTGCATTGCGACTACAGGCATTTTCTATAACCGAAGCATGAACTCAGCAAATAAAGACCATTACACCTATCGTATTACCTGGTCACCTGAAGACCAGGAATATGTTGGCCGTTGCGCCGAGTTCCCTTCCCTTAGCTGGCTTGCAGAATCACAGATGGATGCTTTTACTGGAATTACCTTGCTCGTCGCTGACACCATGGCCGACATGAAGGCAAAAAGCGAGCATGTCCCACTTCCAATCGCAGACAAATCGCACATCAGCTTCAACCGTTTAATCAGTGGAAAACTGGCTCAGATATAAGAGCATCGCAATCACCTCAGTATTCGTATTGCCCCAATAACCAACGAGGCTTTATATTGTATGTCCATCCGTCCCTACAAAAAGCGCAACAATGAACTCATCCCCGGAGTATGGGAGATTGACTTTCGCCCAGAGGGAAGGAATGGACCCCGCCGAGTCCTCAAGTACCCTGAAGAAGGGACCTGCAGCAGGGCAGAAGCTGAGTCCTTCGAGAAAGAGTGCCGTCGCCAAAACGTTTCCCAACTGGCAAAACGTCACATCAACCCAGCCATCAACACCATCCTCCCGGAGTACCTGGAATGGCATAAACTCCATCGAGCCGACCGGACTCACAAAGATGTACTTTACTCACTCAAAGGTCTAACGGAAGTATTTGGCGCGTTACCGGTTTCCAGAATATCCCAGGGTGACATCATCAGATTCAAACAGCGTCGCCCCGATCACCCTCGGGCGACCAATAAAGACTTGCATTATTTGGGATCAATTATATCTTGGATGGTGAAAAACGATTACGCTCAGCCATTGCCGTTCAAGATCGAGCAGATGCCCTACACCAAGCCGATCCCCCGGCCTCCTACCGCTGATGATGTTGAAGCGATGATGAAGGAGATAAAGGATCCAGACAAGCAGGCGATCTGCATCATGATGTTCGAAGCCGGGACCAGGTGGAATGAAACCGTAAGCTTAAGATGGGAAAATGTCGAGCTTGGCGAAGGGGTAGCGATGGTGATGGGCAAAGGAAGCAAGTGGCGGGCGGTACTGCTGCCAAAGCGCGTCCTCAATATCATCACCCCGAACAAGCAAACATCAGGATGGGTGTTCCCTAACCCAAAAACAAACAAGCCTTACGGATCATTCAAGACCCTGTTCAAGGCGGCTTGTCGTCGAGCTGGGATCAGAGAGATTCACCCGCACGGATTAAGACACCGCGCGGCAACCGACACGTTATCCGCAACAGGTGATCTTCGCTTGGTACAGAGAATGCTCGGCCATGCCGACATCCAAACTACGACGATTTACACCCAGGTTGACATGGCTAGATTAAGGCTGGCTGCAGAGAAAGTGCTGCACCACAGGGGTAGGCAAGAAAAGTAATAATAGCCAGCAATGACAGACCATACAAAAACGAGCTCCCTTCTTCGTAATCAGTAGGTCGCAGGTTCAACTCCCGTCGTCGGCTCCATAAAATCAGGCACTTAGCTCACTTGGGCTAGGTGCCTTTTTCGTTTGGGTAACGTATGAGTAACTTTTGGTTGAACCGCCCCCCCATCTGGACAGCCTCATCCCACGGATCCCCAACAAAAGAAAACAGGAAACTTTCAAGGCCGCGGTGATCATCACCACACACAAAGGTCTCGCGTTAAACACAACCCCCTCAAACAAAAGAGCCCCCTGCCGAAGCAAGAGGCTCTTTAATAGGTTCTACTGTTTCTACCATGGCACTCAATAAAACCGGACAGATCATGTGATACAAGTCCGGACAGTTTACTTGTTCCCTACAAATTTCAGGAACGTTATTGACAGTGTTTGTCCTATGTACTAACATTGGAAGTGAGATTGAATACACTAACCATGGAGGTTGAATATGCCATCCACGCAAACAGAAACTGATCGTGCAACCCGTTCTGCCCGCTTGGGGCTTAGAGCAACACCGGAACAAGAAGCCGTGTTGCGGCGAGCTGCTGATGTAAGTCATAAATCATTGACGGAATTCATCTTGGAAAGCGCCTGTTTAGCTGCTGAGCAAACTTTGCTTGATCAGCGTCTTTTTATGGTGTCTGGAAGTCGAGGGAGAGCCTTACTTGATCTATTGGACAGACCTGATGAAGAAAATTCTGGCCTACAGGATCTGTTTGCTAAACCTGCGCCTTGGGATGTCTGATGTATCATAGCGCACCGCAATCATTGGAAGCTGGGCATCAGCTCGATTCATTCGATTGCGGAAATGTGGCTTTGAATGAATGGTTGATTCATCACGCCCGACAGGCCCAGACTAGTGGCTCGGCTAAAACTTTTGTCCTGGCCGACGGTGATAAACGTGTAGTGGTTTATTTTAGTTTGACTGTCGGGCAAGTAGATACTTTGTCGGTCCTGGATCGGATTCGCAAGGGCATGGGACGTTACCCAATTCCTGTCGTCATCCTGGCGCGACTGGCAGTTTCCATTGATCTGCAGGGGTGTGGAATTGGCCGCGGTTTGTTACAGGATGCAATCCGTAGAACCCTCAAAATTGCTGACCAGGCCGGGATTCGTGCAATGCTTACCCATCCTGTCGATGAAGAAGCGATGGGATTTTATTTGCGATTTGGCTTTATTCCTTCACCTGTGCAAGAAAGACAATTGTTACTTTTGCTGAAAGATGCTCGACGTTACATGAAAGGTTAATCTCGAGCAAGAGAGTAATCCACTAGAAATGATGCTCTTTTCAGGCCACTTCACTATCATAATTTCGATATCCGGATTGCACTCATCGCACCATTTTTAAGTGGGGTATCACCTCATGATTGACTTGGGAGTACATCTATACGGGAGATACTGATATTTAACGCGAAATAATGGGAAGAGTGGCTTGAAATAATTAAAGAAAGTATCGAAATTGCCACAAAAAAGAGCTTTGATACTAAAATTTTAAAACCGGCTTTAATGGGCACATTCTAGGCACACGGCAATTTCCGAAGACAAAAAAGGGGTTATGCATTTGCATAACCCCTTGATTTTATTGGTGGACGAGGCGGGATTCGAACCCGCGACCCTCGGCTTCGGAGGCCGATACTCTATCCAGCTGAGCTACCCGTCCACGGGTATATGATATTATTTTTAATTAAGTTCCAATTTTGAGCATTTTTAGCACAAATAGGGGCTTTCGTAAAGTCAGAACTTGTTAGATTGAGCTAACTCATCAACAATTTTTTTTTTATTATTCCTAAAGCTGAGTCATTTTTAGTATAGATAAATCAACCACATTCATCGAATCCCTCCTACCACCACCTGCGGCACAATACAATACATGATCATCATCGACTGAGATGACATTAATTTCAGCGTTTCATTTGGTAATTTACGCAACAATAAACTCCTCCAAACAAGACGAAATATTCCGTAATTAATCACAAAGAATGACATCATGCAGAGCAGAGGCTAAGGGAGTCAGATGAATCCGCTTCACACGAGTTCTCTTTAAGTTAACTTCTCTTCACAAGAGGGGCAACCTCATGTTAAGAATAAAGGTTGTACTTCAAACTTGAATCCACGTAATCTTATAATCATTCCTTATAAGGAGAAAATATATAATGAAACTCTGGGTAACCCCTCTTGGTGACCGTTGGCTATGCGATCAATGCCGTTCAGAATTTGAAGAACAGATCGCCAACGAAAAATGGAGAATCGCCTTCGATGAATCCGATCCGATGCTGCGGTGTTCTAATTGCACGCACGCCGATGTGGAGGTCTGGGATTAATAAATGAAAACTAACAATTACACTAGCCAACCCTTCGTTTCACATCATCGACTCGGATGATCTCAACTAGTCTCGTGCCTTTTCAAAACACACTGCAATCAATTAGGATTCCACATGATAAATAACGATGTGCTGCGTAGCGTGCGCTACATGCTCGACATCAGCGATGCCAAAATTGTCGATATCACCCAACTTACCGGTTTTTCAATTACCAAAGCCCAGGTAAACGCCTTTTTAAAAAAAGATGACGATGAAGCCTACCTGGACTGTCCAGATGAAGTAATGGCACATTTTCTTGATGGTTTAGTAATCTTCAAGCGAGGTAAAGACGACAGCCGCCCGACACACCCCATCGAACTGCCAATAACTAACAATATGGTGCTTAAAAAATTGCGAGTAGCTTTCGAACTGAAAGAAGATGACATGCATACGATTCTCAATACTGCCAATTTCCCAGTAAGCAAACCCGAACTCAGCGCTCTGTTCCGCAAGGCTGGCCACAACAATTACCGAACCTGCGGAGACCAGTTGTTACGTAACTTCCTCAAGGGACTGACGTTACGTCTTCGCGGAAAAGAGATTTCTGGCTCTCCTTAAAAATATTAGTGAATGAGATGCACAGAAACCAATTATTACGTAAATATCGAAGTTTAATCCACATATCTGGCAATTCATTAAAAGTTCGACCAACCTGTACTCTTCTGAGATTCGTTAGATTGGCTAGAGCCATGTGACACACCATCCCCGTTAAAAAAACTCAATTGACCTATGTCAATGTTTTCACCGGCAGCATCGTCTAAAATGATCGACAAAATCATCTATTAACTTAGCAACGATACGGACCAATCTTGGGGAATTAATTATACTCAAGCTCGCGTGATAAGAGAAAACAACCACTGATCCAATTCACTCATAGTTATCAACCAAGGACGCCGTACCAGCAATCTCCAGCTACTTTTATCAAAAATATACAAGCATCAATCACCCAAATAAACGAAAAAGGAGTGCAATCATCATGTCCAATGACACTACAGACATCAACAAGACCTTTAACATCGTACCTGGCCCCAAAATGGGAATGGTTACCCCAGAGTTTCTCGCCCACATCGCAGAGGTTGCCCAAAAGCATAACATC
The DNA here is from genome assembly GCA_013792005.1 of Desulfobulbaceae bacterium. Lineage (NCBI taxonomy): Bacteria > Pseudomonadati > Thermodesulfobacteriota > Desulfobulbia > Desulfobulbales > Desulfobulbaceae > Desulfobulbaceae bacterium. The sequence goes on along the minus strand of VMSU01000157.1, from coordinate 2,771 downwards.
CCCATGCTGAAGCTGACGGAGGCCCAACGATTAGCATTCATTGGCCAAGCCCCGGAAGCAGTGGAAGAGATCTGGCAGGACCTCGGACACTCTGCCGGGCCACGAAAACCCGTAGGCATCCATTACATCAAGGCCTGCCCAGGCAAGACCTGGTGCAAGTACGGCGTCCAGGACTCCCTGACCTTGGGGGCCACGATAGAAAAAGAGTTACTCGATTTCCCTTTGCCAGCCAAAACCAAGGTAGGTGTTTCAGGATGCTCGATGAACTGTTGTGAGGGATTTGTTCGCGACATTGGCGTGTTCGGAAGGAAATCTGGATGGACCCTGGTCTTTGGAGGCAATGGCGCAGGACGTCCCCGTTTCGGAGACATCATAGGCGAGTCATTAACTGATGAGCAACTACTTACTTTATTGAAAAAAGTTCTGATCTATTACCGAGATAACGCCAGACCAAAAGAACGAACAGCCCGATTCATGGACAGGACTTCCGTTGCAGATTTACATAATGCTATCGCCTTGTTGTAGCCCTTTGAAGCACTCCGGAAAATCAGATCTTGTCACAGACATCATCAACCGGTCAACTGTCAACCGCACACCATTAACCTTCAGTAATTACGCAGTTTTTTGAAGAATCATGGATATGCACCCCAGGATAACGAGAAAAAAAGACCGTTGCCTTAATGATCGGCATTTACTGCCGCACCAAACATCATCATAACAAGGATAAGCTGTGCCGCGCCTGCAACGAACTCTTAGGCTATGCCTATTTACGACTGACGCACTGCCCCTTTCAGGAAGAAAAGACTTCCTGCGGCAACTGCCCAAACCATTGCTACAAACCGGCTATGAAGGAGAAAATCCGCCACGCAACGCAGTAGATCGGACTTTTTGCTTAGCCATCCCCGAACTTTTTGCGAGATTGTCATAATTGATGGCTTACGAAAAAAGCCAATTGGCAAAAAAAAGATTACCCAGCCAAGTGGTCCAGTTCCCTGAGAAGAGCAACATGTTCCATGGCACAATCCCCTCCTCGAGAGCGGATTGCACGGGCAAGGGCCTTGGGGATATTGATCGCTCTGTTGCAGGCGACACGCTCCCGGTAATCTCGGGCAAAGTCGCTTGTTATCCGAAGAGACCAGTTATCATCACTTACTGTTCCCGGTCGGTTATAGATCTCCTTCATCCCTAACAGATCGGTAAAGAAGATCATGACATTCCCAGCAGGCCCTGCAAAAAGATCTGCGGCCTTGGCTTGAACAAGTTCATTCGCATCTGTCGCCAACCTTGTAGCCCATAGATCACGATCTTCATCCTCCGGCAGCAAACGCCAAGCGAGATAGTCGGCCTGTTTCTGCGAGGTTCCCAAGCCACACCATTGATCGGCCAGCAGCCAGATGGGCGGGGTATCGTGGTTGCCAAGCATGATCCAATCCTCAGGAGCTGCGTTCTCACTCCGATAGACATCCGCTGGATTATCAAGATCCGCCTTCTGAGTGACCCGAAAACGGCCAAGCCCATGCCGTTCCATAACTCGTTTGATCGGATAAGGCTGAGTGGAAAGAATTTCGCAGGCAATGGCGTGGGAGTCTCGACCATTGACGCGAGCCGCATTCATGATAACGTCCAGGAGCAAGGCGTACCGTTCCACCTGCAGAGGCTCCAGATTTTTTACCCAGTCATCGGCATGCCGAGGGCGATCCTGATTGATCTGATCCGGTCGCGGGATGGAAAAGTGCGCCAGCGCTGGATGATCAGGCAAACCAGGCGAAGCGAAAAGCCTAGCCCCTGCCTGGACCGCAGCAAGCGGATCAGGCGTCCCTTCCCGATAGACCCAAGGACAGACAATCCCGTGAGGGTGGTCGATGCGTAACCCGTCAAACTCCCGAAGCATTTTTTCTAATCGCTGACGAAGAAAACGTAAGGCCGGGCCAGGGAGTTGGCTGGAATCAGCAAAATATCGGTCAGGATCAAGCACCGGATAATTCCAAGGCTGCCCCTCTGGATTAGTACGACTGGGAGGCGCCCCCATGACATACCCAGGCAGCAGGAATGACTGCGCGAACCAGGCATCTCGGCCAGAAAATCCTATCTGAAGATCCCCAAACAATTCAAGCCCGAGTTGGTGCGTGTATTTCCGTAAGTCCTGATGTTGTTTGTCCAAGAGAAATTGAGAAAAAGCATAGGCTTCAATAGCTTCGCGATATTCAGCAAAAAGGGCTCGCCGCCGTGCAGTAACTCTTTGACCCTCATCCCCGACAGAACGCCAAAGGTGCCGATCAAGCAAAACCTCTTTGCCACCCTCCCAGTCCCGCCAGCTCCGCTCTCCATAATGAAAACGAAGTGCCTCGTAGAGTCCATCCCGTTTCAACCAGCCGCCATTTTTTTTTCGAAACAGGGCAAATTCACGATCAAGCGCTACTCCTTTCCCCCCGGCTCTTTTCGACTTGAAACACGACCACACTTCCTCCAAAACTCGAAAACGCACGGAGCAGGCATACTCGTGAACAGTACGGAACTTACCGGATTCAGGCCGACCTCCAACTAACTCCGCCAAAATTTCTTTGCTCAGCAGGTTATCATACATTGACATAGTAAGCGGAAGCGGGGCCAGAGAGAGTCGGTTACGCGAAAAGAGTGTTCCATCGTACGGGGAAGAGTTGTTGGGCGAGGTCATGCCCTGCGGCCCCAACTGCAGGCCGTTAAACCCCAAGGTGCGAATAAAGGCTAGAAAATCACGGGAAGCGACAGAGTAGGGAGAACCACGACCAATG
>VMSU01000156.1 GCA_013792005.1 Desulfobulbaceae bacterium | reverse complement strand
GTATCCCGTCCTTTCTTTTGCCTGATCTGGCAGACTCCCTCTCAAAAGCTCTTTTCTATATATAGTAGCCGGGCTTGTCCAACAAACGGTTCAGATTGTGGTTCGCTGCGCTCTCACAATCTAACCTTATTCGTTGGGCCATTTCCATTAATTCCACTATTGGAACTTAACTCCAAGTATTTTCCTGAATTCAACTTCAATTTCATTTTTTATTTCAAATACAATCTGTTCAATTGTGACTTGGCCATCTTCCCATGCTTGGCGAGCAGGTCCAATATCATCGTTTTGTTCATATATTTCTAGATGGTGTATCAATTTGCTTACCGGAGCCAAGAGTTCTTTATCCAATTTTTTAATTTTTACACAAACAGTTTCAGGGAAAAAAATTATATTTGGCTCATATATATTTCTAAATTTATTTACAGCATCCAATAATTCTTTTGATTTTTCTTTTCTGCTTTCTTTTTCTTCAAAAATTGCGTAACTGACGAATAGACTCGCTAAATCATATAGCTCTACAATGCTTGCATATAATCCTGCAAGTATTTCTGCTTGCTTTTCATGAAGTTTGCTAAATACAACCTGGTGCTCAAAAAATATTTTTTCTATTTCGTATTTAATTTTTGCTAATTCAATCTGATTCTGAAATTGTATTTGTGATTTATGGTTCTCCAATTCTTTGGCAAGAAATTGTGATGTCAGGGATTTGATAAGCCATGCGACAGCACCAAGTAAAACGGATGAACCGCCAAGAAATGAAATTAATTCAATAACTGACATGGCTTAATTCTCATAGTACATAACTCGACACAGTTGTAACTTGTAGTGCCAGCTAAAAATTGACCTGCTTTCTGTCGCTTTTTACGCATCTTTTTTCATAAAATTCCACCAAACCAAAAATGATATAATATATCCAGCAAGTTCGTATCCGATTTCCCATAATGACTGCGCTTCAAAATATCCTTCGACCACCCAAACAAGCCTCATCATGACAGCAACTACGATCATGCGAATTATAAGAGAAGCGAGTGCTAGCTGCTTTTTAGCTCTTGGTGCCAAAGAATAAACAACAAACATTGTAATTAACATGGCGAACACGGGCTTCACGAACGCAAAATCATCTGCACGGAATATTGCGTAAAATATCACTCCAACCAAAGAACCTAAGGCTGACAGCGGCACGAATAAGACCCACCTTAGCCATTCTGGTAAATTTTCATACCACTCAAACATGTTTCCTCCAGGTGGAGTTTAAGCCCAACTAATAATTATCCCGTTTCCGGATATCTCCACAATACATAGCCTTTGTCCCCCTAGAACCTGGAGTTACCAGACCATTTCTTAACTAGATATCACTCCTCACGGAACGATATCCAGGAAACAGGATACCACCGCACCATTGCGCTTCCCCTACCGTTCCACGAAAAACCCACATTTCACATGCCTGCCAAACGCGAACAATGCCAGAGATCAGCTCTTAAGGTGTTAGTGGTAAGAAATTCTCTCCAATAATGCCGATTGACGAAATCTGAAAAATACTAATATTTACCTGGCAACCCTACTCTTTTGCCACCTCCCTCAAAATAAATCAACAGTAAATCCTTCCTAGCACTATAATCGCGCAGCTCTCAGAATTCGCGATCACCATGACACTATCAATCACTGCAAGCGCGCTGCTATCCATCCTCCTTTATATGGAGGCTGAACAGATAAAAAGACTATGGTTGAAACGTTAAAATCTCAACGATATCCACACAAGCGATTACTGAAGCAGATTATGCTTGGGAATGGGTGCTGAAGACGACAGGATAAAAGATAAAATATAAGGCTGGGGTACAAAATGAGGATAAGACAGTCACGACGGATAAATAAGAGGGATGCCCGAGATCAAAGTTCGATCGGTCGGTTCTTCCTCTTTGGAGGGAAACGGCTAAAAGCACAAGGGCAACATCCAGTACAGTTTTGTTGCCAAGAGCTGTTACAATAACACTGATGCCCTGGGAGTGCTTGCCACCAACTTACAAGCTAACGAGACAACGGGCATCGTCTGCCGTCGGCGATCATGGCCAAGTCAGGCTGGGAGAGAGGAACTTTACCGGTTTTAAGAACTAACACCAGGCAGTCGGAACAGACATTGAACTCGGGACGATAATCTTCGGTCTCTTGAGCCAGTTCCCAGCACTCCGTGTCCGGTTGTTGCCGTGCGATGCAAGCATGATTATTACAATTCATGATCATCCAACAGGGAAGCTCTCTCATCCTTGCACCTCGGTATCGTTCTGTAATTCAAGCTTATCGACTGTAAGCGATCACAAAACATCCCGCAATCGCTTACGGTTAGGGCAGGACGTTACTGCTGAGCCTGCCCGGCAATCAATTATTTACGTGCCTCTTAACTGTTTCCCGCTAAATCTTCCGATGAGAATGAACAAGAACTCATACTCAATGTCCTGTTCCTTCGGCTTCGCTCAGGGAACGATTATCGCGGGACCGTTCCCTGAGCGAAGCCGAAGGGAACAGGATCAAGAAAAGCCTTGGTACGATTACCAACAAAAAGGCTGAAGATAGTCTAGAGCCGCAATTATTTATTATCTCGCGTGGCAGCCATAAAACCTTCCAGCCGGGCAATCAACTCATCCCTGCCCTCGCCAGTCTGAGACGAGAACAACACCCTTTCGCTTGGGGCCACCGTCAAACCGGCATCGAGAGCTGCTGCGTGTTGATAACGCTGCCCCCTGGTGATCTTATCAAGCTTGGTATAGACGAGGAGATAGGGCACGCATACTTCGCGCAGCCAGTTGACCAACTCAAGATCCAACTCCTTCAATGGATGGCGGATATCGATAATCACCACCACACAACACAGGGTTTTGCGGGATTCAATATAATCGGAAATCAAACCCTGCCACAGCCCCTTAACCGCCTTCGGCACCTTGGCGTAGCCGTATCCCGGCAGATCAACCAGGTAGAGCGCGTTGTCCACGGTGAAATAGTTCAAGCTCTGGGTCTTGCCTGGTTTGGCGCTGACCTTAACCAGGTTACGGCGATTGAGGAGCCGATTCATCAGACTGGACTTGCCGACATTGGAACGCCCGGCAAAGGCAATCTCGGGGTACTCCGGTTCCGGAAGCTGTTTCAGGGCATAGGCGCTAATCAGAAACTCGACTTCCGAATAGTTAATAGCCATCCTCAAATAACCTTGTTCAGGGAATACTCAACAATTCCCTCGGCACCGCTTTTCAGCAGTTTCGGCACCAGATCGCGAACCTCATGCTCGGAGATGACCGTCTCCACCGAGTACCACTCTTTCTGATAAAGATGGGCGATGGTCGGGGCATTCATGCTCGGCAACTGCGCAATCACCCGATCAAGATTCTCCTTGGACACGTTCATCTTGAGGCCGACGATATTATCAGCTCGCAACGCCCCTTGCAACAGGATGGAGATGTTCTGAATTTTTTCGCGCTTCCACGGGTCGGCCCAAGCCTCTTGGCTGGCGATAAACTGGGTGTTGGACTGCAACATCTCATGAATGACCCTGAGGCCATGGGCCCTGATGGTGGACTCGGTCTCGGTCACCTCAACGATGGCATCGGCCAGTTTGGACACTACCTTGGCCTCAGTGGCTCCCCAGGAAAATTCGATATCGACATTGATCCCCTTATCAGCAAAGAAGTTCCGGGTGTAGTTGACCAATTCAGTGGAAATCTTCTTGCCTTCCAGATCCTTCAACTCCTTGATGTCGGAGTCACCCGGCACAGCCACCACCCAGCGGGTAGGCTTACGGCTGACTTTAGAGTAAATCAGATCGGCGACCACTACTACATCGGACTCGTTCTCCATGGTCCAATCAAGGCCGGTGATTCCGGCGTCAAGGACTCCACGCTCGATATAGCGGGACATCTCCTGTGGTCGACAGATGGAACACGACAACTCGGGATCATCAATTTCGGGAAAGTAATTACGGGAGGAGAGCTTGATCTTCCACCCCGACTTATCGAACAATTCAATAGTAGCCTTTTCCAGGCTACCCTTGGGAATGCCTAACTTCAACACCTTCATTTCTTATATACCTCCGCCGGATCGAAAACCGTCGTACCCTTAATAACCAGCGACTCGCCTTCCAGCCGCCGAAAAAAACAACTGTGATATCCCTTATGACAGGCAGCCCCGCCCAACTGTTCCACGCGATAGACCACTGTGTCCTGATCGCAATCCACCAGGATTTCTTTAATCAGCTGAACGTGACCTGAGGTCTCACCCTTCAGCCACAACTGATTCCGAGACCGGCTCCAGTAATGGGCCTTGCCAGTAGCAATGGTGCGCTGCCATGCTTCCTCATTAACATAAGCCAACATCAAAACCTCGTTGGTCTCATAATCCTGAGCAATGGCTGGGATCAAGCCGTCACCCTTGGCAAAATTCAAAATTTCCATCACCACTTCCTTATCATTTTCCATGCGGCAATCACTTACCGCCCCTGCGGACACCCCGACATTAAACTTCCTGCTCACTGCTCTTCTCTGGAACAACAGCCACCATTGCGGCTTTGGCCTTGTTCTCCTTAGACACGAAATTGATCAGACAGGCCGTCCTGAATTTACAATATTCGGTAGGATGACGACAATAGGCGTCGTCTGCCTCCAACGTTTGCTTATACTTATCGCAAACAAGATCCACTATAGCTTCCCTGCACACACTTTAAGCAAAATCAATGAACGTCCTCTGCCCGCAGGAAAAAATCCGAGGTGAATAATACCAATAGTAACGCACGAGAGACAATCTCAGTCAGCAGTCAGAGTAATCCTACCCGCACCCAATAATTATCCACTATCAACAAACAATTTACACTAGGCGGAACTCTCTTTTTTGTCAAGAAAGTTCCCTTTTGACTCTCCCAATTTTTTGGATTTTCAAATGCCATATTTTCAGTTACTATAGTAGCTTTTCATGGTAAATGTTCTTGGTCAAGGACCTTATTAATTAAATAGCCCTATCATGATCAATACAAACATCCTGCTCCTACCTAGCTGCTAACACCAAAGAGTTCCACCTCCACTGACTTTGATCAGCATCAAACAAACTTCCACTGCATTTAACTCCAACGACGATGCCCCAACTCGAAAACGTAACTGCAATCCTCAACACCCTTCGATCCGATTTGAAGCGTGAAAAAGAGGCCATTATAACCATACTTAAAGACCCGAAAATCGCCGACTGGAACACCATCGACTATAAACACTATTCTCCTCTGCTTGACAGCGCTGGCATTGACACTAACGCTATCAGCGCAAGCCTCAACAACTACCAGCAACAGGCAAAAAAAATCGGTAAACAGATCGACGCTTGGAATATCGAGATTGGCAACCAGTTGGCCGACTGCATTGACATCTCTAACCCCCAGACGGCCCTGGCCTCTGCCCAGAAACTCGCGGAAAAAATCACCGGCCTTACCGCAATGAAGGAAGAATTCCAGACCATCATACGTCCACTCATAACCGCAAATCTTTGTCTGCAACAGCAACTCGACCTCACCCCCCTCATCGCTATTGCCAAACTTCTCGCCCCAGCCAAGAAAGATCAACTCAGCAGCGGGGCAACAATTCTGCGCCTGCTGACCAAGCAACCCGACGACAATGAGGGAAGACACAACCTGCTCGACCTTGGCCATGAACCAGAACGACTGGAAGCACGGTTCCAACGCCTTACCATCAACAAGCTGCCACGCCTGATTGAAGAGATCCTCTTTCACCACATCGAAAGCTCTCTCGCTGCCAACCGAGAAATCAAAATCTTTCTGCATGACCTAGTCGAACGAATGAGTCGTGAAATAAGTTTAATAGCCACCATCGAAAAAGATCTCCGCGCCATCCAGACCGAGTCCCCAGCCGCCCTGATCAAGGGCCTCGTGGCGCAGGGACAAATCATGGCTACTTTGCTTTCGTCCCTCTACCACAAACAAAATCTCCATAGCGCTATGGACACGGCAAGAGTAGCATTGGACTCCATCAACTTTTTTTGCAGCATCATGAAAAATCGGATCATCCCGAGCCTGCAGAAGGAGGTGGAATCAGCAGGGTCTCCCCTTAACCCAATCGTAGTATCCAGCAAGATGACCAGATCTTTTTTTGAAGGAACCGGCGGCATCATCCGCTCACTCAAACTGATGATGAATTCGCTGAAAGGCCAAGAAGCTGTTAACGAGATCGAGCTCCAACTTATGCTCGAAAAAGGAATTACCAACTGCAAAACCTTTTTCGGAACCTCTCATGATGACCTAAATAAAATCAAACATTATATTGACGGGATAGTCAGTCACTACAAGAAACCGTTTCCCTATAATGACCTTTTTAATCTGGTCAAGTCCACGATCATCTCATATGGCGAAGGGGTAGAAATATTCATCACGGACTATGAAATCCCCAAAGACATGCAACTCATGATTTCGCCTCCACCTACCAGGGTCGGGGCGGTGACCACGGCCATCAACAAATATAAAATCACTTTTCAAAAAGCAAATGCCAACACATGAAACAAGGAGCAGACAATGAAGGTAAAAACCGGCGACACCGTTGTGGTTCTCTATGACGGACTACTAGACAACGGCGAACTATTTGAATCCTCTGAGGCCAGCGGTCCTCTCGAATTTACCGTGGGCGATGGAAGCGTAATGGCGGCTTTCGACGCCCAGGTCATTGGCATGGGCGAGGGAGAGATCAAGACCTTCCGCCTTCCGCCTGATGAAGCCCACGGCCCGAGCAACCCCGAGCTGATCCATACTGTAGACCGTGCTGTCCTGCCCGGCCAGGAATCACTCAGCGTCGGCATGATCCTTGGCCTGACCATTGACCACGAAGGGAAAAAGGAACAGGTCCCAGCCACTGTAACATCGGTGACTGACAACATGGTTACAGTCGATTTCAATCACCCGCTGGCCGGGCAACCGCTTAACTACCAAGTCACTGTGCAATCGATCCGCCCCGCTGTCGACAAATGACCCACCAACAAACCAGGGCCATCCTCACCATTGCCGGATCCGATCCCTCTGGCGGGGCTGGCATCCAGGCCGACCTCAAGACTTTCACCGTCCTCAGCACCTATGGCTGCGCCGTCATTACCAGTCTCACAGTCCAGAACACCTTGGGTGTTCTGGACTGTCATCCACTCGCCCCGGAACTGGTCCATCAACAGATTGCCGCCGTCCTTGACGACATGACCGTGAGCCATATCAAAATCGGCATGATCGGCTCGGATGATATCGGCTCGGCCATCTGTCACGCGCTTCAAGGCTTTACCGGTGAGGTAATCTACGACCCTGTTATCTACTCCAGCGTCGGTCAACCAATACGGACCACCGACACCCTGGAAGGAGTTCATCAGCTTGCTGCGCGAGCCACGGCCCTGACCCCCAACCTCCAAGAATTAGGACTCCTCACTGGCCAGAACATCGGTTCCACCACAGAGGCGCTGGTGGCCGGGAAGAAGCTCCTGGCCGTATTTCCAAAACTGAAAGCCGTGGCAATCAAGGGCGGCCATCTTAATCCCGATCTGAACCAAGTAACAGACACCCTGCTTCTCGCCGGAGACGATCAACCTCTCTTCCGCTCTCATCCACGGATTATCAGCCGCAACACCCACGGAACCGGATGCACCTTCGCCTCGGCCTTGGCCGCCTTCCACCAGCATAGCGGTGATTACAGTGAGGCTTTTCAGCGCAGCATCGATTTTCTCAACTTCCTACTTGCTGCAAGCGTCGACTATCGCTTAGGGCACGGCAATGGTGGCCTCTGCCATCATCTCTATCGACACAATGAATAAGGGACCGAGAAATTACAAAAGTTCCGTTTATCTTTGCCGTCATACCAGCATGACCTTAGCTGGTATCCAGCGCGGAACCTGAATTGCGGATAAAAACATGCAGGAATGACGAATGTTTCGAGAGTTAACAAACGACATATCAATAATTGCCGACTCCCAAATACTCTCTTACCACCGGGGGAGCGATTCAGAAATCAGGGCAAATGATCGGGCAACAAGGAGAGCCTCCGCTGACAGAGGCTGAAAAAGTTGACAGGACTAGTTCCTATCAGTATATCATTAGTAGGTAGATACCACAAAGTGAGGGACCGTTACATATTCCACCAGAAAAGTCTCAAATTGGACAATTCACTTTAATTCATTACTTACACCATGAAAAAGTTATTCACCAATAACCCCACCGAGATCGCGGAAGAGATAAACTCGCTGATTACCAATAAGGGCGCGCTGGTGTGCGCCAAGGGGGGAACCTCCGACAAGATGAAAAAATTGCCTTTGGTGGCAAAAAGTAAATCCAGCGCCGGAGACCTTATGGTCATACTCCACCCCGATCATCCATGCGACTCTGATAAGTGCTCATTTTACTACGCCACCGCTGGGGCTCCTTTACGATACTTTGAGGCAGCACGAGTCAAAAAGGCCAAACAATTTCTTGGACTGCAGTATCCCACAGAAATTTACAATGTTTTCCGAAGAAAATCTCCCCGAGTCCAGACAGCCCGCAAGTCCACGATCACTTTCTCCATCCTCCACAAACAGCGGGTCTACAGCGGCAAAGTAGTCGACATCTCCCTGAATGGCGCTCAATTATCAATTGATCTTCCAGCGCAACTTTCAACAGGAGACACGCTCTGCGCCCTCTCTTTCATCCTCTGTTCCCGATTGCTCGCCGATTACGAAGAGACAATCACCCTCGCGGAAGCCAAGATAGTTTGGATTCAAACCGAAGAAGAACGAAACCACACCCTGGGAATCAATTTTGAACCGGATGACAATGCCCGCGATGCCTTAGAAAATTATATCAATTTACGAAAAATTGAAGATCCCAAAGATTTTGCGACATGAATCTCCACTTTCCCCCCATGTCACATCATCCTGATTCGTCCACAATCAGGACAGACCCACGTCGGTCCGTTGGTCAATCCCCATTTATTTTCCTGGAAACATTCATCACAGATTTGGAAACCACAGAGACAATTCCAGCAGAAGGGCAACTCCTTTTTACAGCAGTGACACACAAATAACTTCCCGCCCCGCCGCCGCTCCGAGTAGCTTCCACGTTTCATCACATACCTCAGAGATCAACTACGATCTTGATGGGCCAAAAACGGCTCAAATTCAATCTCATAGATATAGAGCAACACCAAAGCCAAACCAAACAGCAATGGCCCGTAGAGCAGTCCAATCAAGCCAAAACTGTTGATACCGCCAATCAGAGCGAAAAAGATCAACATCGGACTCATATTAGCCGCGCCCTTCATAAACAGGGGACGGATCAGATTATCGAGCAACCCCACCACCAATACGCACCAACCCGCCATAAAGGCAGCTGCCTCCCACCGGCCAAGGACCACAAGATACCCCGCCGCAGGCACCCAAATCAACGCCGTGCCCACAAAGGGAATAAGAGCAGCGAATGCCATCATGCTCCCCCAGAACAATCCCGGCAACCCGGTAATCCAGAAGGCCACCCCCCCTGCGGCTCCTTGGGCCAAGGCCGTCAGAAAAGTCCCCAAAAGCACTGAGCGGGAAACATCATGCACCTTGGCAAGAATCTTCTTCTCATGGGTGGAGGACATTGGGATCAAGTGCTGAAGATGCCTGACAATAATCTCCCCGTCTCGGATCATGAAAAAAAAGGCGAAGAGCAGGAGAAAAAAATGTCCGATAAAAGCGGTGAAATTGCCCATAATCCCGCCCCCTTGACTGACCAGAAACTTCCCGACCAGCGACGTAACATCAAGTACCGTCTGATTGATAGGCTGAGGGTCTCCCCCCAGTTGCGAAGCAATCTTAGACATATCGGGCAAATAAGGCATAATGACAGCCCATACCTTGATCACCAACGGCAGGGCAAAGAGTTTCTGATACTCTCCGGCATTGACCCAGGCATGAATAGCGTTAAAGGAGTCAACGCCCTGATGGATCAGCGAGACACCGACAAAGATGAGGGGCAAAACCACAACCAGCGTCAAGACAAGACATGAAAAGAGAGCGGCAACATGCCGCCTCCCTCTGGTCAGGCGGAGGATAACTTGATGAACCGGGGCAAAGACAATAGCGAGAATAATAGCAAGAATAAGGGCATGGGCATAATCGGCTACCACCTTAACGCAAGCCCCAAGGACCACGACGAGCAGAAAAAGGAGAAAATAATGCCCCATGTTCATCCCAGCATCCCCCTGCCCTTCAACCTCAGACACAGCAATCTCCTTTTTCCGCTTACCTCGTTGCCGTACCATCACTCTTCTCCCTCTGCTTCCGTCAATCCCAACCTGACCGACAATCTACCTAATAAACTAAGGGCTATAGCCTGATCAAATCCACATGATCCTCATCGTGGGGATTGATGTGAATCATGACATCGCCCACCTCGGAAAATCGCTCAAAAATTCGTTGTTTCACTTCACATGCAATCGAGTGAGAACGCTTCACCGTCATCTGAGGGTCCATGTCCAGCTTCAAATCGACAATGATATACTGCCCTGAGCGGCGGCAACGAATTTCATGGACATGATCGACCCCCTCCACCTCTTCGGCTAACACCGTAATCGTGGTGTTCAACTCTTCGGAGGGCTGACCGTCCATCAGCTCATGGGCGGCTGTCATGAAGGACTCATAACCGATATGAAAAATAAAAAAGGCCGTAAGTCCTGCCGCCAAGGGATCCATAATCTTAAATCCAAAAAAAGCGCTGGTAACACCAATCATAGTAGCCACCGAGGTAACTGCATCTTTGTGGTGATCTTTGGCAATGGCCAGCACTGCCGGACTCCCCAGCTCGTCTCCAACATTCTGTGAAACACGGTGCAGAGCCTCTTTGGTAACAATCGTCACCATAGCGGCGATCACGGCGATCATCCTCGGCTCCTGATAAACGCCGGTCATGACCGTGCGTACCGCACTATAAAGAATCCCCCCCCCCGTAGCGAAAATAAGCAGAGCCACAAGAATCGCAGCGATGCTCTCCGCCTTGCCGTGGCCATAAGGATGGTCATCATCAGAAGGTTTACGGCCAATATGAAGCGCAACAAGCGTTGACATAATCGCCACCGAATCACAGGCGCTCTCGACTCCATCGGCAAAAACCGCCTCCGACTTGCCAAAATAACCGGCCAGAAGTTTCATCACCATCAGCAACGCGTTAGCCCACAACCCTACCTTGATGACTCGACCCGCTTTATTGAAACGCTCATCCCTCAGCACAACCCTCTCCATGACACAAACAATTTAGGAATGCCTCACAATACCTAGGCAGCGTAATCATTTTTATTCCGGTTAGTCAACAGAGGAGATAAGGGACTCGGGAAATACCAATTTACCTGGATCACGCCCGGATCTGGGACAGATTTGGTTGCGCCGATTGAACAAAACCGCAGGCGTAGCAGCGCTACGTCGAGGATTTTGTGATTGAGTCGCGACCAAAGATGGCCCAAAGCCGGGATGCGTTATGGTAAATTGGTATTTTCAGCGTCCCTAATACCTGCGCCATCAAAAATCATTTGCTATCCCCTCCCCAACAATGCTACCATTATGAGCAAAGATTCTGGCAAAAAACATCCTAAACCCCACAAAAAGGAGAAATCACATGAACCTGCTCAAAACACTCTTTCTGGCCATTTGCGTATCCGTTCTTATGACCGCCTGCATGACTAAAGGGACTAGCCCGACCGCAAGCGCCCCCCAAGAAGAACGGACCGATATACTCTACAGCTGTAATTGCGGCCCCCAATGCAAATGCAACTCCGTCAGCCTCACCCCTGGAAACTGCAAGTGCGGTTCCCCAATGGCGTGGGGCCACGTGATCAAGGTCGAGGGCAATGAGGCCATTCTCTGCCAATGCAAGGAAGGATGCAAATGCAATATTGACCCCAAGGACCCGACCAAATGCGGATGCGGGATGCCGGTCAAACGGGTAAACCTTGCAGGATCAGGAATTTATTTCTGTAACTGTGGGGGAACTTGTGCCTGTAACACCCTGTCTGCCATGCCTGCAGGCTGCAAATGCGGGATGCCCTTGAAAAAAGCGGAGTAACTTCCGTCAAACACTGCCGCCCTTGAAATCAAGGGCGGCAGCCTCATGGAGACTGTCATGAAACCTGCGTCCCTGATTACCATCATATTTCTTTTTCTGATTGCCGCCCTCCACCTGACCCGTCTCATCATGAGTGTGGAGGTCATTGTCGCTGGAACGGTAATTCCATGGTGGATCAGCCTCTTCGGCTTTCTTTTCACGGCAGGCCTCGGTGTCATGCTCATGAGAGAAAGTCGAATCCATGACCAGTAAGTCCCGCAGCTCTTCCTCGAATTCCCCTGGGCAGTCAAACCTCACCCCATAAAAGACAGCTCCTTATCCCTTATCCTTCGAGTACACCCATGCTTCTTGCCATCGATATTGGTAACAGCCATACCGTCATCGGTATCTTTAACAACAATGACATCAGTCATCACTGGAGAATTCAGACCAACCGCCAGCACACCGCCGACGAAATCGCCATTATCGTCCACAGTCTCTTTGCCATGAGCAAGTTTTCCGCGGGCAGCATCCGTGGCCTCATCCTCGCAAGCGTTGTGCCCCAGTTGAATAGCGCCTGGCTCACCTTTTCGCGGACGTTAACAGCAGACCCAATCTTGGTGGATCACCACACAGCAACCGGTATCCCAATCATGATCGACACCCCGGCCGAAGTCGGGGCAGATCGGATTGTCAATGCTGTAGCTGGATTTCACCGTTATCAACAGGCCATGATCATCGTCGATTTCGGCACAGCCATCACCTTTGACTGCATCTCAGCTCACGGGGAATACCTGGGCGGCGCCATTGCTCCCGGCATGGGCATCGCCATTGAGGCGCTCGGCAGCAAAACGGCCAAATTACCCAGAGTCGATATCAATATCCCGCCACCACAACCCATTGGCACCAATACTGTCTCCGCCATCCAATCCGGTATCCTCTATGGTTATGGCGGCTTAGTGGAAGGGCTGATCCAACGGCTCAAGACCTCCTTCTCACCTCAGATCCCCAAGGTTATCGCCACCGGCGGCATGGCAAAACTGATCGCCCCTTATGCCTCGTCGCTTGAAGAGATCGAACCAAACCTCACCCTGGAAGGACTTCGCCTGATCTATGAGCGCTGCCATGAGTAATAAAGCCCTTCATCCCCCCCAACTACGAAAGGGAGACACCATTGGCCTGGCTGCACCGGCCGGGCCGATCAAGGAAGATATCCTCAGACAGGGACTGCAACTCCTTCGGGACAATCGGATCAAGGTTAAATTCGCCGACGATATCTGCCGCAAGGAAAACTATCTAGCCGGTTCCGATCAGCGCCGGCTTGAAGAGTTCCATCGACTCTGGGATGACGATGAAGTCAAGGCTATTGTGGCGGTACGCGGGGGCTATGGGTGCGCAAGACTCCTGACAAAACTTGATTTTGAACTCATCAGGCGCAAGCCCAAAATTCTGATCGGCTTTTCCGACCTGACCATTCTGCTCAACGCCATCCAACACCAGACCGGCCTTATCACCTTCCACGGCCCCATGTTGTCAACTTTGGCACGAGACGGCAATCCAGCCATGATATCGATGCTCAATGAACTTACGGTTCATGCCCAGGAGCATCTAAAAATCAAAGGTCTTGAGGTGCTGCGCCCCGGTGAGGTCCAAGGACACCTGATTGGCGGCAATCTGGCCTGCCTGGCACAATTAGTGGCGACCCCCTATGAACCGATGTGGGCCGGGCCATCCTCCTCCTTGAGGACATCAATGAATCAGCCTACCAGATTGATCGCATCCTGACCCAACTGAGCCTGGCCGGACGGCTTGACTCCCTGGCGGGAATCATCCTCGGCGATTTCCTGGACAGCGATATGCATAGCATCTCCGACCTGGACTTGATCTGGCAGCGGACTTTGGAGTTGACCGGAGAGCACATTCCGGTCTGGGCCAATTTTCCAGCAGGCCATGGCAGCCGCAATATCTTACTACCGATTGGCAGCACAGTCTCCATGGACAGCAGCAGATGCGTACTTTCGCTACTCAAATAACCAAAGGGCCTTCAACGCTTCAAAAAACCTCATGCCTTACCCTGCAATGAGGTCGGCTACCGCCTGTTGCAGACGGAGGGCAAGCGCCTGTTTATCTGATCCGGAGAATTTTGTCGTGTCTATGGGCTGACCAATCTTGATCAGAACCTGTCCCGACCGGGCCAGCAATTTTCCTTTGGGTAAAATCTGATGGGTTCCGATAATAGCCACAGGCACAATAGGCACCCCCGCTTTGATCGCCAACACCATCGCCCCGCTCTTGAAATCCTGAAGCTGATCGTCACGACTCCTGGTCCCTTCAGGAAAGATCACCACCGATGTCCCATCGGCAATCCTTCTGGCTGCCTCGATTAAACTCTGCATGGCCTGACGCCCCCGGGAACGATCCACCGAGATATAACCTGCCGACCTCATCGCTGCGCCAAAGATAGGAACAGCGAACAACTCTTTTTTGGCCATCCACCGAAAATCACACCCCAGATACCCCTGCAGAGCAAAGATATCGAACTGACTCTGATGGTTAGCGGCAAAAATATAGGGTCCGGCCTGAACAAGATTCTCCCGCCCCTCAACCGACACTCGTGCCCCGGCAAGAGAGCAGATAAGACGGCCCCATCTCTTGGCCAGCGCCTGAACCCAGACAGCAGGACTTCGAGTACAAGAACCCAGAATCAAGGCCGATATGCTCAGCGCCAATGTCGATGCCGGGGTGACAAGCAGCACCAGGATGGCCCGTAAATAGTGAAGTGTTTTCATAATCATCTTGCCGGGATACACGGCATAAGGTATTCGTAACCAGGAGTAATTTCTAAGCGGTTAAAATATCCTGAGGCTCTATTCTTAGGGATGCAATGATTTATCATGTTGATTTCGTTAGTTTTTAAATGTATCATACCTCCCCAGGCAAGACAATAAAAATCCTGGGAAGACGCTCGTTGCTGTTATACCGCATCCATTATATTAATTTTAATTGATGAGGCATGACCAATGGAGGTGAAAAGCTTTGGCGGCGTCCACAGCCACTTAGCTATCCCCCTCCGCCTCCCCTTAACACTCCTTGGTCGTGCCCCAACCTCTCGTAATGAAAAAACAAAACAGCCAACATGACCCTTTTGGCGACATATCCATCGACAGGCCGTCATCTCCAATCAACACTACCGCTGGCCGAACGGTACGATCACCGCGCCAACCCCATTTTTCACGACAGGCAATCCCTCCCAAAGCCAAGGTACCCTTCCCAGTCTCCTTAGTTCTCACTCTGCTTAGTATCAGCGCCATCGGCTATCTATCCTGCGGCTACTTTGTGCTCCCCTACCTGATCAAGACTCTCGGCGCACAAGCCATCGCCCGTGGCCTTGGCCGACCAATCACTATCGGTCAAGTGAACTTCGATCCGCTACGCCTTAAGCTTACCCTGATAAATGGCATTGTCGGTCCACTCCTCTCAGCCCCTAACGACAAAGTCGACCCCATCCTTTCATTCTCCAAGATGACCATTAATCTGGAAACAAGCTCTCTGTTCCACCGAGCCATCATCTGCCAAGAGTTGAGTATTGACCAGCCATTCTTCCACCTGGTTCAAGGCATTGACAACAAATACAATGCTTCTTCTCTCGTGCCGCCCACTGCCACAGAGAATCATCGCCTCTTGACCTGGCTCATCAGCAGAGCCGCCCAACGTTACTCAATCAACAATATCGAACTCACCAGAGGAGAGATCCGTTACGAGGTCCTGACAACGAATAAAAGTCACCGTCTGGAAGAAGTCACCCTGACCCTGCCGGCAATTGAGAATATCAATTATCACAGCGGCACTCTGCAGCCTCAATTTTCCGCCCGGATCAATGGCACCCCCATAGCTATGACCGGGCAAACGCCCCTGTCGCCACAGGGACCGACAACATCCCGCATGAGCCTAAAAATGGCCAACCTCGACCTGGAAACATACAAGGATCACCTGCCGCCACAACTTGGACTGCAAACATTGAAGGGACAGGCTGATCTTGACCTTGACGTGCTCTACGATGGTTCTCAATCAGAAAAAATTCGGGTCCTCGGAGAAATCTCCCTTCGCTCGTTCCAGGGCGAAAACCCTCAAGGAAAACTGACCATTGACTCCGGTCGCATCAGTGGCTGGTTCGCGCCGGTGAGCAAACAATTTCATGCCAATGCAATCACCCTCGCTCATCCTGTCTGGCATCGACCGGCTGACAAGGCATTTCCTTGGCGCCATCTGGCTGCGGCCCTCATCCAAACCAACCCCAGGCAGCTCGGCACCATGCCCGTTACCCTCCTCCAGATCACCAACGGAGAGATCTTCGCCCACCCCGACTCACCACTCAGTCCGGCCACAAACTGGAAAGGCCTTGACGCGTCGATCAATACCGCGCACCCTCCAGACGGCCCGGAACAGGCCTTCTTCTCCCTTAATGCCCGGACAGAAACAGGTTCTCGCCTCAGCCTCCAGGGCAGTGCCAGCGGGGCCCCATTTACCGCCAAAGGACTAATGATTCTCAACACTATCGATATCGCCACCATCCAGGACCTTTGGCAGATAATCGGACCTTCCCTGCCGATAACCGCTGGCACAATAGATCAGACGCAAACCAATTTTGCCGTCACCCTGGGACCAAACCAAGAACCAATCCTGCATCTTGACCCCTTGGCGATTCAGGCCAGAAATATCCTAGTTGAACTCAATGGCCAAACGCTTGAGGTCCCTGTCTGGCATAGTGATCAAGGATCATTCAACCCCGACGAACCAACGCTCCACCTTGGCAAAGTCCGCCTACAGCAAGCCAAGATCGTCTGCAGGAGGAGCAGCGCCACCGCCTCCTGGCAGACACCGCTTACCGATCCTGACATCCAGGCCACACCACCGCCGGATATCGACCTAAATGGGCTGGAGATTACCAACAGCAGCCTTGTGATCGAAAATCAAGGCCCACCAGATATAAGCCTGCGCCTGGAGCGATTCGACCTGCAATTGGACCAGATTGATCGCGCACGCCCCAACACCGTGACCGCCGCCGCCATGCTGGATGACAAATACCCAGTCCAGGCCGCAGGCACCTTTACGCTCGCTCCCTTCAACGCCACTCTCAACCTGCAAACAACAGAAGTGCCCCTGACCGTTTTCCAACCGCTCTTTAATCACTATTTAACCGTGCCAGCAAGCGGGGCCCTGAGCGTTGACGGCACCCTGTCGCTTCCGGCGTTAAACTACACTGGAAATTGGTCCATTACCGAACTTGCCTCCCCCCCTATCAGTTGCCGCAAGATTATCGGAGAAGAAACTGTTTTCAGCCTTCGACCCCTCTCAGTCGCAATTAACCGGCTTACCCTCCAAGGGCCATCCCTCCAGGTAACCGCAAACGAGAATGGCATGCCCACGCTGCCGCCTCTCATCCAGCCGGGATGGCAGCCCGGAACAACCCCCGACGAAGCAACCGTCTCTATCAAATCCATCACCCTGAGCGAAGGGACCCTGATCTATGATTTTCCCGGCCCCCCGGGACTGACCCTCACCCTCAACAAAATTGATGGCGACCTCTCCGATTATATCGTGGCCAAGGACCAGATTATCCCCTTTACCTTCACCGGCAAGATGGAAAACTCTGCCCAATTCGAGGCTGAAGGAACTATCAGCCCCTTTGCAACCCAGCCGGCGATGACACTCGCCACTGAGATCATAGGACTTCCACTCTCATCACTTGCAGCAGTTATTGAACCACATTGGGGATTTACTATTAAGGATGGAACGCTGGACTTCGAAAACGATATGACCTATGAGAATACCTTAATTCACGACGTGAGCCATCTGACATTCAATGGACTCAAACTGAGCAATCCTCTGTCCTCCCAGGCAATCAAGGCGATTGGCTCCACCTGGGAGACTCTGCCTCTGATCCAGGCGCTACTCCAAGATACCGATGGCGCTATTGCCCTGACCATTCCGATCGATGGCCGAACCGACACAGGATTCACCTACCTTGAAGGGATCAAGGCATTCCTCAACCAACTCCTGCTCAAGGCTACCGTCTCCCCGGTCTCCATTCTCGGAAATACGCAGAAAACAATCCCCGAAACGATCTCTTTTAAGCCAGGATCGGACCAATTAACTCCGACAATGAAGGAACGGCTCCCCGCCCTCGCTCTCTATCTCTCAGAACACCCGTTGATCGCAATAATTCTTACGGGATCTACCGATCCAGCCGACCAGAAGGCCTTGCTCCAGCTTAACAAGAACACAGGAAAAGGATCGCCTTCCCACGAATCCTTGCAGCAACTCGCACGTCAACGAACTCAAGCTGTAAGCGACTTTTTGACATCTAACGGCGTGCTAACAGGGCAAATCGAACGAACAACCATAGAAACAACCACTCAGAAAAAAACCGCTCGGCCAAACCGCGGGGTTGCAATCAGCGTGACTATGGCAAAATAACCAACCGATCTTGAGTATCACTGACTGATCTGCGTTTGACGACCCTTGTCCACCCCCTCACGGTAGCCTTTACTGTAGGCCTTCCGCAACACAGGATTCTTCACCGCTTCATCACGAAGCATGGGTCCTTGCCCAGAAGTTCCATCGGTTATCCCGAGCTTATAATACGTTTCAACCTGCTGCTGGTTGGTTTTTCGCCCATAAATTACAGAGGTGGCACAATTGCGTAAAATCATCGCCCCAATAACAAACATCACCACCCAGGCCATAACCCAGCCAACTTTTGTATACACAGGAATCGGCTCTTGTCCTTTCCCCTGGTTGATCATACCCATATCCACCTCATCAGTTGCCGTCTCCATTGACGAATCTCTCTCTTGACACTACTCTCAATGCCATTCCATCTAAAGGATTTCTTACCAGTCGGCAAGAAATAATGAGTAATGATTCATTTTTTCTTGCGTTTCATGGCATCATCCGCTTAAATAGCCCAACTCAAAGATACTGAACCAATACCTGGTGCTAGCAATCTTCCTATTCCGCTCCAATAAAGGATTTTTTCGATTACGGATTATCCCTGCAAAGGCAGAATAGGATTTCAATGCCGATCACATGAGAGCATTATTCTGAATTGCTCCAAATAAAATACTATTTTTTGCTTCAACGCCTACAACCACTTTACAAGATATTCATCATCAATATTAAGAATAACATTTTTTCCATTTCAATCGCACGGAGGGTCTCACCGATGAGTCACAAGGACACACTGTTTTCCTGGGCCGGAACATCACTTGCTATCCTGCTCAGCACTCTCAGCCTGACAGCCGGCAGCGCCTATGCGCTGACCAACGATGACTGTATCGGTTGCCACAGCGACACAGCCATGACCGCCCAAAAGGATGGCAACACCATCAGCCTCTTCGTAGACGAAGCAGCCTTCAAGGAAACTGTGCATGCTGAAAATGGCTGCGTCTCCTGTCATATTGAAGCTGAAGTCGCCGGAGATGAACACCCGTACCCAATGAGTCCGGTCGATTGCTCTAACTGCCATGATGGAGTTAATAAAATTTACGCGAATAGCGCCCATGGTGTCGCCATGGCCAAGGGCGATAAATATGCCCCCCTTTGTAGCGACTGCCACACCAAGCATGATATAAGAAAGCCCTCAGACCGACTTTCCACCACCTATCCCCTGAACATCCCATATACCTGCGGGCGCTGTCACCAGGAAGGATCGACCATGACAACCACCCATGAGTTAAATAAACACAACATCACCCAAAACTACTCTATGTCAGTTCATGGTAAAGGTTTATTTGAAGACGGGTTGATCGTTACCGCTGTCTGCAGCAGTTGTCATACTGCCCATGATGTCCAGAAAGCCAGCGAGCCGACCTCAAGCGTCAATCGTGACAACATCCTCGACACCTGCAACAAGTGCCATGTCGGCATTGTTGAGCAATTCAAAAAATCTGTTCACAGCCCTCTGGTCACCAAAACAGATAAAAAGCTGCCAGTTTGTACCGACTGCCACACCGACCACTCTATCGCGCAGGTCGACAAAAAGGATTTCCGCCTGATTATCGCCCAGCAATGCGGCAACTGCCATGAGCACGAAACCGAAACCTACCTGGAGACTTACCACGGCAGAGCCTCTATGCTGAGAGGTGGCGAGAGCACTGCCAAATGTTCGGATTGCCATGGTTCGCACAACATTATGCCAGCGCAGGACCCGACATCGGCAATCAACACCGTAAATATCGTCAAGACCTGCTCACCTTGCCACCCCAAGGCCAACCAGAGCTTTACCACCTATTTAACTCACGCCACTCACTCGGATAAAGATAAATACCCGTATCTCTTCTATACCTTCTGGGCCATGACCGGACTTCTCGTCGGCACCTTCGGATTCTTCGGACTGCACACCATCCTCTGGGTACCGCGCTCCATGGTTGAACGGATCAAGGCCATAACCAAAGGCCACTGACCCAAACAAAGAAGCTGTAACAACAAATATTATTAACTTGCCCTTCAACACATAGAAATAAGGACACAGACATGGCCAAGACACAAACGCTGTATGTGGAAAGATTTTCCGTCTTTCAGAGATTCATTCATCTATTGATCATTATCAGTTTCCTGACCCTGGCAGTGACAGGTATGGCACTCAAATTCGCCATGGAAGACTGGGCTGGACAGATCGCCAATTTACTCGGTGGTTTTGCCGTGCTCGGCGCACTTCACCGTTTCTGTGCTGTGATCACATTTTTCTACTTTTTCCTCACCATGATCCTGCTTTACACTACCTGGAAGGAATCAGAGAAAGGCCTGTTCGAGTATATCCTCGATCCGGAAGGCCTAGTTCCAAACTTAAACGATGCCAAGGAGATGATCCAAACATTCAAGTGGTTCTTCGGCGGCAAACGTCCCTACTACGGAAGATGGATCTACTGGGAAAAATTTGACTTTATGGCCGTCTTCTGGGGTATTGCAGTCATCGGTTCATCGGGCCTTGCCCTGTGGTTTCCTGAACAGTTCTCACTCTTTTTCCCCGGTTACTGGCTCAACATTGCCACTATTATTCACAGCGACGAGGCCCTTTTAGCATCCGGCTTTATCTTTACCATCCACTTCTACAACACTCATCTTCGTCCAGAGAAATTCCCCCTGGATCCAGTCATATTTGTTGGCTCAATTACAGTAGATGAACTAAAACACGAACGCCCTCGAGAATACGATCAGCTCGTCAAATCCGGAGAGTTGGACAAAATGACCACCCGGAGAGCGCCTGCAGCCTGGTTGAAACGACTGGCTACAGTCTTCGGTATCTTTGTCGTCACCACGGGATCAATCCTGGTAGTTTCTATTATCATCACCATGTTCAAATATATCCAAAAGCACTAAACCGCTGCTGCCAGTAGAGCGCACATAAAAAAAGGCCCGACAGGAAATCTTCCTGTCGGGCCTTTTTTTATGTGCGCTCTATACTTCTTTTGTGATCCACGCTACTTCATTCATTCACCACCAAACAGACTGATGGCGTCGCAAAAATCCCGACCTACTGCGTTGCAGCGCACTTTTGCTCATTCGGCACACCATATGTGTGGCCTCATTCGTAAAAGCACACTGCGCCTCGGAGTCTCTCTTCGCTCGCTTACCTGTATGTCGGCCCTTTTGCTTAGACATCCCGTGACTTTTTGTGAGACCATCAGACTAAGCATATGCGGTGGAATGC
This sequence comes from Desulfobulbaceae bacterium, assembly GCA_013792005.1. Classification (NCBI taxonomy): domain Bacteria; kingdom Pseudomonadati; phylum Thermodesulfobacteriota; class Desulfobulbia; order Desulfobulbales; family Desulfobulbaceae; species Desulfobulbaceae bacterium. Next base: position 20,860 of record VMSU01000156.1, on the reverse strand, counting down.
TGAACAATATAAGCCTCAAGTTGGACCTTTTGTGCCTTGCTCAATTGGCCAAACTCCAAAGAACGCTGCACCATTCTGATCATGCTGAATGAGGATTCATTAATCAGCAATTTTTCAGACACGGTACGGCATGGAATAGCCTCCATAAAAAAATCATTCTGTCCATCCAGGATATCAACACAATCCCCCGCAACAACTTGTTCCTCGCTATGCAAATAAACAAATGACAGTCCACCCATACTGATATTCTGAATATGTCCCGGGTTGTTTGCGGACACAGCAATGGCACCCTCTCCTAATCGATATCGCGGTTGACACCGCCGTTCATTTGCTTGCTTCATGTTCCCCTCTCCGTTTCTAATAACAATCCCTCACTAAAGAATGTCTCCTATCTGTTAGTATAGAAATTTGGAAGAATAGCTGTCAAACGAAAATATGCTTCGGCTGAAAATACTACTTTTCAAGTAACAGTCCAGCAGTGCCACATCTGCGTTGTTATCGGCCTGCTCATGTGCGAAAAGCACACCTCGCAGGCCGATGCCTAGCATCTGCGGCACTGCTGAACAGTTGCGGTTCTGGGCTTCGGCACCTTTCTGGGTCAGAAGGTGGATAGTTACCTTTTCAACAGTGAATCATAAAAGAATTCGCTCATGATGTCAGGCAAATACCGTCTTTGTCCAGCCGAATAATCTTTTTCTTGTACAGAGCGCCAATCGCCTTTTTAAAATTTTTCTTGCTGACACCGAACCATTGATAGATAAGTTCAGGTGGAGTTTTATCATTGACAGCCATAAATCCGTCATGTCGTTTCAATTGGTCAAGTATCTTTTCCGTCAGGCTGTCTACCTTAGCATAACCGGGAGGCTGTAGACTCAAATCGATTTTCTGATCATCCCGAACTTTTTTAATAAAACCCGATAACCGATCCCCCTTTTTCAGCGGCTGAAACACCTCATTTTCGTAGAGCACACCCCAGTGAGAGTTATTGACGATAGCCTTGTATCCCAGGTCGGTATGAGCGCCAATCAAAAGATCGACCTCCTGTTCCGCGCCATAATTCGGAGGAACTTGATCCAGATACTGATCAACTTTGGACGAGGCAATAATGCGCTTACTGTTAGGGTCATGGATAACTCGCACCAAATAGGATCTCCCCTCCTGCATCGCCTGTTTCTGTTCCCTAGTAGGCACGAGCAGCTGATGATGAAGCCCCCAATCCAATAGAGCGCCGAGAGGGGTAAGTTTGACAACTTTCAGGTACCCGAATTCTCCAGGAAAAGCCAAAGGCTTACGAGTTGTGGCGACAAACCGACCCTCCATGTCATAATGAACAAACACATCAAGCATGGCCCCTATCAGGCAATCGGGCGGAACTGCCCGTAGCGGAAGCAAGATCCTCCCTAAATTTTCACCATCAAGAAAAGCGCCGATATCGACCATCTTGGTCACCATCAGCCGATTCATCATACCTGGTTCTACCATGAACGATTCCTTATAAAATTTGAGTTAAGTTCTGACAATCTCACAAAAAGTCCGGGGATGGCTAAGTAAAAGGTGCGATATACAATGCGCGGGGTGTGTTTCGTGAGTGAGGCCATACATATGGTATGCCGAACGAGCAAAACCGCCACGCAATTCAGTTCAATCCCCGCTGGTGTTGGACAGGGACGCAGTAGATCACACTTTTTGCGACGCCATCAAGTTCTAACCTGGTTTTATTTACTCACCTTATGAGGTAAAGGTCATCGCCTGCTGCTCCCCAAAAATCAGCGCGCCTTCATGTAGCACTTAAGGTAACTCAAGCCTGCAAGGACGTGACAAGCAGACAGGAGCTAGTGGAGACAACAAATGCTACTGGCACACAACATCTGACTTACTGATTTTACCATCCAAACAATCAAGAAGTGCAGCAATCTCATCGCTGTTAATTTTGGCGCCCCGATCAATCATTCGATTAATGGTCCGACTCCAACGAGACTTGCTCTTTTTACCAAGCTTCTCACAGACCCGTGCCATACTGTGGCATTCAACACACTTAGCAGTAACCAGAGAAGCACATACCCCGTCAGGTGAAACTGTTGAAGGCTGGGTGGAATCGACCGGCTGTGTTTGGGGCTCAGCCTTTTTCTCTGGTGCAGACTGAGTCGGGCCGATTGCGCCAATGGGAGCTTCGTCACCCTTATTATCTGAACAAGCGCTCAAATTGAGGAGAAGGCAGCACGCAACAACAAAAATTACCGTCCTACGTTTCCTGTTGCCGTATTGCACACCTGTAATTACCGACATATCCGTTTCTATCCTCATCCAAACTAGCCGCAAAACGACTCAATTAATTAATTAAAACCTGTCAGTAAATACCAGGTAACGGTGATCAGTTATCGGTTTACGGTTAAAAGAATCATGGTTAGTCATAAATCATCGCTTGACACTCAATGTCAGTGAGTCCTCAGCCATTAGCAGGACCCAATCACCGTCAACTGTCAACCGTAAACCGATAACCTAAGCAGTTACACCTGTCAATTCGGCATCCAGGTAATCTTCCCGTGAGGCTCACTGTTAATTTCCCGAAAGCACATGTCCAGCACTCTCGAAGAAATACGACATTTACTACCCTCACTTACGGCATGTTACCAGGAATTTCACCGCCAAAGCAACTCATATTTTCGCAGAAACTCCACTGGATTATACGACATTTTCGCCTTTCGCAGCCCCTCATTCCCGAGATCCTGCTCCCGATTCACCAGAGCAAACCCTCTACTCTTTACCAAAAATTCATGGTTGATCGCCTGATAGACACCTTTGTACTCACCCATTCCCTTTTCAAAATGAATGACTAAAGTATCTTCTCTTAAGGGTTCTGCAACGATAAAAGCCACCACCCTGGAATCGACGACCAGAACCCCTCCCAGCAAGCTTCGCAAAGAGGCATACGACCCAAGAACCTTGGCAATCGCCCGGTCTTCGGCGGCAAGATCAGGTGATGCCTCGCAATCACGCCAGGTGCACCATTGATCCTGCATCTCAAGCACTAGCTTAATCAGATCTTCTGTTAATGGCTGGTAACACCAAAGGTACGAGCCCTTAAACTGCCGAAGCAAATTCATCTTAGCATGAAACCGATTCCCGGAAAGACCAATCAATTCCGGAACCGAATAGAGGTACTCCCAGTGGGACCTGCTGGTCTTGATCATGGCCTTTGAGTGAGCGCGAACCATACGCATAGCCAACTCCTCTGGAAGCCTGACCAAGGGCTGACCCTCAAGCCAGGACATAACCCACTGCCAATCCACCTCATCCCAAGGACCCACAGGTCCCCACAAGGCATGTCCCGGCACACTCTGCCTGATCCAGACCAATCCTTGATCCCAGGCCCACGTCAAGCCATACTCCTCAGCCCACGCCCACAAATTGACGAAACTATAATCAGCAGCAGCCTGAGGCGTGGCCTGAAGTCGCTCCAGATACTCATCCTGACGATCCAAGGTGATGGGAGTAAATTCCAATCTCACTCCTCAGGCCCCCCTGTTCTCTCTCCGGATTGCAGCGATCCTGGCAAGCAGAGGCGGATGAGAATAGTGCAGGGTCACATAGAAGGGATGGGGGGTCAGGTTAGCCAAATTATGAACAGATAACTTTTTCAAGGCCAACACCAAGTCCTCGCCGCTTCCTGTTGTCTGCGAAGCGAACCGATCAGCCTCGAATTCGTTCTTCCGAGACAGACGATTCATAAGCAATGACAGCGCCAGCTCCAGGGGAGTCAGCAACAAACCGAAAAACACCAAGCCGCCATATACGGACCGGTGCGACATCCCAAAAGCATCAAATAAGCCTTGGCTGCCGAGAGAGAGCGACAACAGATACAACATCACTCCGAGATGGGCAATGCTGATGACCATGCCCTGCACGATATGGTGCTTTTTGTAATGGCCAATCTCATGGGCCAGAATGCCCACCAACTCCGGAACGCTATGCCGGGCAATCAAGGTGTCAAACAAAGCGATCCGCTTGTGTCTGCCGAACCCGGTGAAAAAAGCGTTTGACTTACTGGAGCGCTTTGAACCATCAATCACAAAGACATTCTCTAGAGAAAAGCCAACCGACCTGGCGTAGTTCATGATCCTCTCCCGTAGTTCTCCATCGGCAAGCGGCGTGAAGGTGTTAAAAAGTGGCATGATCCAAGTTGGCGCAACAAATTGAACAATAACGATAAAGGCCGTGGTCAACACCCAGCCATAGAGCCAGGCCGCCCCCCCTGCCCACTCAAAAAAGAACAGCAGCGCGGCAACCAAAGGGCCTCCCAGAATCGCCGCCAATAGAACCCCCTTGGCCATATCCAAGACAAAGGTCCGAGGAGTGGTCCGGTTGAAACCATATTTCTCTTCCAGAACAAAGGTCTCGTACAGTGAAAATGGGATCGCCAACAGTGTTTTCACCACAAAAAGTCCCCCCAGGTAAATAAGCCCATTCACCACCGGACCAAAACCCAGCCCACGCACAACGAAATCGAGCCAGTTAAATCCCCCGGCCTGCCAAAATATCAGCAGCAGCACCAGGTCAATCCCGGATGCCACCAAGCCAAATCGAGTTTTCTCTCGGGTGTAACGCTGAGACTTAGCATATGCAGCCGCCTCATAGACATCGGCAAAATCGTCAGGAAGCTGTGGATCAAGGGCCTTGAGATTAAGCCAGTCTGCCCATGAAGTAATCAGAAAATTACCAACCAGGGCAATGATGATAAGCCAATAGAACTGATTAAAAACCATAATAAAAACCATCCCTTAAAGAAGAAAAAATAAAACAAACAAGAGTCTCTGCTGCCTAGGCTGAGCTTGACAAATTTTCCCCGACCGGTCAAGCGGTTATTTACCTCACATCGCCCATCAACACCCTTTGGCTCCAAGGACTTTTTCTTCGGTTTTCCATCCAGACGCAAAAAATCATTTGATAAGTTTCACGACTTTGAGTAGGGTGTGCGAGCTAACATAAATACAGATCATTCTCGGAAAATTCATCATCGATACTGCTACACAAGCTAATCCGCCAGCCATACAATCCACCATCATCTGAACGTCAGAGCCCCCATCCACCTCACTATCATAAGGTTATAGCAATGCAGGACCTCAGTATCATCAGTATGTTTCTTCATGCCGGACTTGTCGTCAAGTTCGTCATGCTCCTCCTGGTCATTTTTTCGATTGGCTCCTGGTATATCATTTTCATGAAATTCATCCTGTTCAAGAAGGTACGACAGGAGTCGGATGATTTTTTGGAAACCTTCTGGAAATCCAAGAATCTGGCGGAAGCCGCCAGATCGGCCCAAAAAACTCCGCTCAGCCCAGAATCACAGATCTTCATCACCGGATTCAGCGAACTACAAAAAATCAGCAAATCAAAGGCCTCCAGTGCTGATGGCAATGAAACGTTTGAGATGCGTCTTGCAGGGATGGACAATCTCAAACGTGCCCTGGAAAAAGCCGCCACCACTGAGGCCGAGCGCCTCAGTCGAGCGCTCAATTTCCTCGCCACTGCCGGCAGTTCAACCCCGTTCATCGGCCTGTTCGGCACGGTATGGGGAATTATGACCTCATTTCAGGAGATCGGCCAAAAGGGGGGGGCTTCACTTGCCGTTGTCGCTCCTGGGATCTCGGAAGCCCTGGTAGCAACAGCAGCAGGTCTTGCCGTAGCAATTCCTTCAGTAATCTTCTTCAATCATTTTACCGGCCAGATTAATGATTTCGAAAACAATATGCATCGCTTCTCCACCGACCTCCTGAATCTGGTCGAGCGCGACCTGATTGCTAAAGTGTGACGGAGCCTGATCATGGGAATGGGATCCGCAAGACGAAAAGGCGCGGTTGTCGCCGACATTAACGTCACCCCTCTGGTTGACGTCATGCTGGTGCTGTTGATTATATTCATGGTCACCGCCCCCATGATGAATCAAGGTGTCGATGTCGATCTTCCGCAAACTACATCAAAACCCCTCAAACAGGACGACAAACCTATTGTCATCACCATTGACCCGCAGGGGGGGATTTTCTTCAATCAAATCCAAGGTGACCGAAAAATCCTTCAGCAGCAGCTCAGTGAGCTGGCAGCCAGTCAAGGGACTGAGATTCCGATCTTCCTGCGCGCCGACAAGGAGGTGCCATACGGGATAGTCGCCCAAGTCATGGCTGATATCAAAGAGTCCGGATTCCTGAAACTTGGGATGGTTACCCAGCCTGAAGATCGGCAATGATTAAACCCGATGTCTCCAGCCATCGCCCAGAAGACAACGAAGACCAGTGGAAACTCCCCCTCATCCTGGCCATTGTCCTCCATGTGGCGCTGCTCCTTCTGATCGTATTTCCGCCTACATTTCTCTTTCCCCGGCGAGAAATACCTGATGTCCAGACTATCAACCTTTTTGACGCAGGAGAACTCAATCTCCCTGCCTCCTCAGGCCCAAAACGCTCGGCCAATGCCGTCACCAAGAAGGCGTCTCCCTCGCCTGAACAAAAAAAGGAAGCGCCTAAACCTGAGCCCAAAAAAGAGGTTGCACCGCCGCCACCTCCTGAACCACCAGAGCCAGAACCCACACCACCGGAACCGCCACCCGAACCACCAAAACCGGAACCCATCCCGGAACCACCGAAACCAGAACCAAAGCCTGAGCCGGTACCGGAACCGCCGAAACCGAAACCTGAACCAGCGCCGGAAAAAGCCATTTCATTAAGCCCGAAAAATGTTAAGAAAAAGATAGAACCAGAAAAGAAAGTTGCCGAGAAAACAAAACCGGATACTCCGGTTGAGAAACCCAAAAAGGATACTCCCAAGCCCGACACTACCGCGGCCAAAGCGGACGTCAAAATTCTTAAATCCCTTGAGCGCATAAAGGCCCGGGTGGCCGAGCGTCAGGAAAATCAAGCGGTTAAAGACAAACTGGCAAGACTGAGGGACTCACTGCACGACATCGCCACAGCAAAGCCAACAGCAGAAGAAACTGCCAGCGAGGCCTCTCCAGGGGCCGGTGGCGCTGATAGCGGAGGCGTCTCTTCCTCTGGCACAGGTGGCGGCCCATCATCCCAGCTTGATGAAGCGTTAAAGAAGTATTATATTGCGATTTCCAGAAAGATTCACAGCAACTGGGCTCTCCCCGATACCCAGGACCGGGATAGCAATCTGGAGGCCATTGCGGTCATTATAATCAATCGGGATGGGACCATTGTCGAAACTTTTTTCGAAAAAAATTCCGGCAACAGCTCTTTCGACCACTATGTGGAAAAATCGATCCAAGCTGCGCTTCCCATGCCTCCATTTCCATCAGACCTCAAAGAAAATCAACTTGAAATCGGCCTGAAATTCAGGCCCAGCGGACTCTTTTAACTATGAATAAACATTTTATCTTCATCCTTTCAGCCATTTTCACCTTCATTACCCTGCTCTCCCCCTCCAGAGGTGAGGCCCGGGTCTACCTTGACATTACCTCGGCCGACGCCAAAAAATTATCGATAGCCATCCCGGCATTCACTGATTCAACAACGTCTGGTGTCATCACCGAAAAGGGCCAAAAGATAACTGACCTGATGGCCAAAGCGCTCGTCTTTCACGGTTTTATCTCTGTAGTTCCAGCATCATCACATCAGAACCGCCGTGATGCCAACTGGAGCGCCCTCGGTGCAGATTATGTCATTTTTGGCAGCTATGGCACCGAAGGAAACGAAATGGTTATCGAAGCCAAGCTTATGGACACCCAAGGCAATAAGATGATCGCTGGCAAACGGTATCGAACCCCGGCGAATAAAGCCCGCACCACCGTCCTCAAGTTAAGCGACGAGATCATCTTTCAACTTACCGGCGACCAAGGCGTCAGCAACACCAAGATCGCCTTTGTCTCCGACAAGACCGGTAAAAAAGAGATCTATCTGGCGGATGTCCTAGGTGACAATATCCGTCAGGTCACCCGCCACAACGGGCTCTGCATCTCTCCGCGATTCTCTCCTGACGGTGGTCGCCTGGCCTACACCTCATACCACCGCAACAACCCCAACCTCTACATCACCGATCTCTCCCAGGATAAGACGACCAAGGCCATCTCCTGGCAAAAAGGACTCAATATGGCCCCTGCCTGGTCCCCCGATGGCCAAAGCCTGATCACGACTCTGAGCAAGGACGGCAACTCCGACCTCTACCTCATGGCCACCACCGGCAAGATCCTTGAGCGTCTCACTAAAAACCAGGGGATCAGCTGCTCGGCATCCTGGTCTCCTGACGGAAGACGATTTGCCTTTGTCTCCGACCGCACCGGTAATCCGCAGATCTATATCATGGATATGGGCAGCCGTCAGGTGCAGCGCCTCACCTTCTCTGGCAAGGAAAACACCACCCCCAGTTGGTCTCCCAAGGGTGACCTCATCGCCTACACCGCCCTCACAGACAACGGATACCAACTCTTTATCATCAGCCCGGAAGGCGGCGAGCCTACCCAATTAACCCAGTACTGGGGGAACTACGAATCCCCCTCCTGGTCGCCTGATGGCCGGCAGATAGTCCTCTCCCGTGGCCAAGGCGCCAACAAAGAGTTGTGTCGCATTTTCCTTAAAGGCCAAGGGCTGACCACCCTGTTCCCGATGAAGGGCACCCAGACTTACCCGCAGTGGTCACCCCGCCTCCCCTATTAATCCGCTCACAATGGAGTTGATCATGCTCAAAACCTTACGTACCACCACTTTCATTCTCTTAACAAGCCCGCTGCTGGTCCAGTGCGTCCCCTCCCAGGATGTCAACAGTCTGGACCTGCGGATCCGCAACCTAGACAATCAGGTCTTTCAACTCGGCAAAACCGTCAACCGCTTAGGGGGAAGCGCCGGGCCAGAAAATCCCTTAGATCAGATCCAAGCCAGACAAGCGGAGATGGCCGATAACATTGATCGTTTGAACAGCGAAATCATGCGGTTAAAAGGACAGATGGAAAATAACAGTCGCCAGTCCAGGTCCTCCCAGGCAGACAGCGGCCTGCAAAGAAGAATTGATGAGTTGAGCCAACAGGTTGCTGCCCTAGGCGACCAAGTTAATCAGAACACTTCGGCTCTAAAAACTGGGCAGACATCCGGACTCGCAATAGTAGCCCCAAGTAAACCCATCACCAAGCCATCTGTCGATGTCCCGCCACCCACCAAAATGGAAGTACCCGAGCAGACCGCCACTGACCCCAAAAAAACACCCAGCCCAGAAAAAAAGCCAACTGAGGAGGCGAAACCACAAATAGCGGACGATGCTGAAGCTGCCACCCCCGGCGATCCTGGCAAGGCGATCTACGACAAGGGACTGGAACTCTTCCGCTCCAGTAAATTCAACGAGGCATATCGAACTTTTAGTGACTATCTCAGTAAACATCCAAAGGGGAAAATGGCGCCCAACGCCAGATTCTGGCTCGGCGACTGCTACTATAACCAGCAGGAATTTGAATTGGCCATCCTGGAGTACCAAAAGGTGATCGCCGACTATCCCACCGACAGCAAGGCCCCCTCTGCCCTCCTCAAGCAGGGCCTGGCCTTTGAGAAGCTCAAGGATAACGAAACCGCCAAGATCGTCTACAACAAGCTTCTCAAAGAGTACCCAAAGAGCGATCAAGTTGAGACCGCCAAAAAGAGACTTGATTCCTTCAAGTAAAAATCAGTCCCGCCCAAGTGGCGGCACTGTGAGAACAAGGTCTTGGGGATATTGTTACCCCAGAACATTCGTAGGCACAAAAAAAGGACAGTTTTGTACTGTCCTTTTTTTGTGCCTATTTGATTTTAATGGACGCTTGCTTGCGAAATAGGGAGTAGGACGGATCAAACCAGGAAGGATTTAAGGTCGTTACCGGACAATTCATCATTAAATTTTACATGAACAGAGTAATCGCTCAGAACCAGGTCAACGACTTGCACCCCGATGACCGTACCCTGCAGGATTTCATCCGGGCTGCCAGTGACCGGGATACTCGCCTTGATACTTCTGCCCAACAGCAGTCGGCTACTCTCCTTCTTGGCAATCCGGATGCAAAAGGATAGCCCCCCTTGAGAGATGTCGGTCATCGCCCCCCGAAAGCTGCTCAAGATGCGATCCTTGTCATCAATAATTTGTAGCTGGATCTTGCTCTCAACCTTAAACCGTTCATGAACTCGACGATCCATGCCCTTTCTCTTTATTGCGGCAGAGATATCACTGTACTTGTTGTAATAATCGATCAGTTTGGATTCGATCCCAGGAATCCGTTGCTCTAGACGAGAGAGCTTGTCCCGATTGAGCGCCAAGATGGAGGTCTGCTGCTGAGCGGTCAAGGACACGGTCCACACCGAGGCGTTGAAAAAATTCTCCCCGGCAATTTCACCACTGCCCAAATTCTTCAGGAGCATCTCCTTGTCGCCTCCCGCGTAGGACGCCCTGACGCTGCCGTGATTGATGAAAAAAAGCTCATCATTGTTCGCACCTTGGGTAACTATCATCTCCTCCGGCTTGAAACTCCGTTCTTCCATCTCACAATAGAGGGAGTTGAACTCCTCCAAAGAGAGCACGGTGAGAAGCTTAGCCCAGATCGCCAGGAGGTCTTTGCTGATAGCCCCTGCTTTTTCCGCCTCAATGACGTCACCGGACTGGATGATCTCCATGAGCGCCATAGGATCGATCTCGTAAATCCGATCCCGTAGCCTTTCCGCATTGAAAAAGTCTTTTTTTCGAGCACAGGCGACCACCAGATCAAAAAGCTGTTCCTTGGCCACATCCTTATTCCCCTTGGCTGCCAATTCGAATATCTGCTCTTCCCGCGAGGTCAGTGGGTCCATCTTTTCTTTCGCTGCTGCCTCCGATTTCCCCCCATCGATTTGCCGGGCGTGCGCCATCTGCAACGCGCTATTAGCCTCATCCCGCAACTGGTCAGGATATCTCAAATTACCGGCAATAGTAAGTAAACACGCAACACTTTTGTCCAAAACGTCCCACTGCCCTGCCATGGCCAGCCTGGTGGCAATACGCACCAGACAAAATGAGGCAGCCTGGCGGATATCCGCATCTCCACTACCTGAGGCACGCTGGATCTGTTCCAGGAGCTTATCGACGACCGGCGTTTTATGATTATTGATGAGGCGAAGGATAGTCTCAGGCAGTGGAGTGGTAATGCCGGGATCGAGCAAGACTTTATATTCACCACGCAAGAGACCATTGAGGGCATCTTGAAGAATAACAAGCTGTTGTTGAGTCAAAATATCTCCCGTGGCGCAGATAATTAATATTCGTGGATTCAAGAACGAAGTGCAACTTTTATAGAGTTTAAGAAGACAAGCTTGTGTAGCATCCAGGCTTCTTAAACGCCCAAGTAAAAGGAGTACGAAGAGACACTACAACCAGCTCACCATTGAGCAATGGTACCAGATTTATGGACTGAAGAAAGCAGGATTTTTGTCAGACTGAGATTGTTGATGCATTAAAGGTCCACAAATCAACAATTTCACGTGAGTTAAGACGAAACGTTGGTGAGCGGGGTTGGCGCCCAAAACAGGCTCAGGAAAAATACGTAACACATCGCTTGGCTTGCCATAATGCAAACAAGTTTCCCCCTGAAGACTGGGCTCAAGTTGATGTATTGATAAGAGATAAATTAAGCCCTGAACAAGTCTCCAGTCGCATGGTTATGGAGAAAACGTTGAAAATCAGTCACGAAACCATCTACATGCATGTATATAATGACAAGCGTGCCAAAGGTGATTTATGGCTTCACTTGAACAGCCAAAAGCGCTACCGAAAACGCTATGGAAGCGGCCAGGAACGTAGTGGAACGCTGAAGAACAGAATCAGCATCGATGACCGTCCTAAAATAATCTTAAGTCGATGATCCCGTCTCAGTCTAACCATAACGAGTTCAGTGTTAAATTTTATCTCCTGGATTACCCAGCCAAGAAAGTTGTATAATGGGCGAAAAGAGGGGGTGCGTGACATTGTTGAAATCTCCATATCAGATTTGGTGTGGTAACCATCTAATATGGCTTATATTTGGCCTAGCACCCCCTCTTTTTTTCTGCAAACGTGACAAAGACCCAAAAAAGAATGGGAGTTCCAGAAAAAAAGATTAAGCAATGGTTTAATCTGTAGCGACAAAAAAAATAATATCAAAAAACAACAAATGCAAAATTGGACCTTTTTATTCATAATTTACAAAAAACAAAGAGGACAATTGCATGTTAGAACTTCTTTTTATAATGATCATTATAATAGGAATTACCATTGCTGTAATATGCACGTTAATAAAATATGGGAATAAAGATTCAAGTAACTTACTTCAAAAATATAAAAAAAGAGAAGAAGAAAAAAATGAATTACAGAAAACTGAACTTGAAAAACATATTAACGAAAAAGAACTAAACCCAAGCGAGAATAATGAGTTTTTCAAAAATAACATAAACAAGAATGAACAGAAAAAAAATAATATATTTAACTTATTTATTTTCCAAGAAAATATAGCACAATGTATGATCGTTGCATTAATTGCAATAGGAGTGGCATCAACATTTAGTGCAATCAAGCAGTATAAAACAAGAATCCCAATAGAATCAAAACCAAAAAGAATTAAAACACAAGAAACGATAATTAAGAAATCACCTGAAGCAATAGATAAATTTTCCGACAAAAGAAATAAAGTATCGTGGACCAGCGGTGAAGAAATTATTTACACATGGGAAGGTAAAAATGGAACAAGACATTTTACAAACGAAAGGATAAACGTAATAAAACAAGGCACTTCACAGAGATCAGAAAATAGAATCGAAAAGGAAACACGAGTTATCATAAAAAACAATGCGATATTGATACCAGCAATAATAGAAAACAATGGTACTCGATATCAATTGACTCTATTAGTAGACACCGGATGTGGACAAACACTTATCCACTATTCGATAGCACAAAAAATACAGCCTAACTTCTTAGGGAAGGGTAACTCAATAGTTGCAGATGGAAGAAAAATAGAAAACGCAATTATCCAATTTGATGCGTTAGAAGTAGGCCCGCACAGAGAAGAAAACTTTGTAGCAACCACCTCATATATTCATAACGAACAAGATGGAGATCACAACGGTCTATTAGGTATGGCGTTTCTAAAAAAGCACCCATTCCAAATAGACATGAAAAAAAGTGTAATTAGATGGCTGTAAAGAATATCAAAATAACCCACAAAAAACAGTCCTAAAAACTTAGGACAGAATCGACAAAAATCGTAAGTTGATCTATTTTCAAAAAGAGAGTATAAAGCCAACAATTATCGAGTATTCAACAAATTGCCCGGGTGGCGGAACTGGTAGACGCAAGGGACTTAAAATCCCTCGGCACTCGCTGCTGTACGAGTTCGATTCTCGTCCCGGGCACCAACAAATACGGGGCTTTCCAAGAAATTGGTTAGCCCATTTTTTGTGATACATAGCATTTTTGATCGTTTCGACTCAGATCCGTGACTCTATGCCCTGACTATTGATATTGCCTTTCTGCTTGGTAGCAGCTATGGTCTCAGCATATGGAGGACACGAAGAATGACCAGAACAAAAGGACAGGTTGAGGCTGACATCAGTGAGGCCATCATCAAGTTTGAAAAAGAGTTCATGGGTAGAGGCCCCCTCGAAACCAAGACCTATATTATCGGTGACCTAATACTAGTCCGCCTCAAAGGTGTGCTCACTCAGGCGGAGCACCAACTTTCCAAACCAGGTGAAATGAGCAACGGCCGAGAATTGATCAAACAGGTTCGAATTGCCCTTCTGGAAAAAGGCAGGCCCCTACTGGAAGCCGTAGTGGAATCAATTACCGGACAAAAAGTCAAAAGTCTGCACACGGATATCAGCACTGTAACTGGAGAGAGAATCATCCTTTTCACCCTCTCTGCCCCCACTGGATTCGAATAATTTCAAGCCCTCACTTTTTTCAAATTGACATCCTGAAAAACAAAGGTATTTTATAAAGCATAATCAGACAGAAATCTGAGGGGCTGAAGAACAGGGCCTGTCAGAATCAGATCACTCACTCTACCTGCCAAGAATGTGAGGATCACTTTCGGTCGAAACACATAACGACAACAAGTTCAATCGGGCCCAGACATGGGCACGAAAGAAATACGAGGTCGAAGATCGCTGGGACACCAGGGATTTTCGACCTTTTTTTTTTGCTTTTTTGCAAAACGAGCGGACAGGAGAAGCATCATGAGCATCAAATCGTTTGCCAGAGAAGGACGGCAGTGCATCATCTATTCAGACGGCAAGGTGTGCGAATCTAAAAGAGAATTGCTTTCTAGCGAAGTTTTTGCGGACATCGTGCAGACCTTGGTCGAAGAGTTGTGTCGCAACGACTCCCCATTACTCGATTACCTGGGTCCGGATTTGGCTAATAAGCGGGACCTTCGGCAACTGATCAATATTCTCCGCGCACTCAGCGAACACCCCATCGAACAGGTGGCCTCGGTTCTCCCGTCAGCGACAATTCTGACAGGTCATGAGCACCGCCTGGCCATGCATTCATTTATTGAAAAATTGTACGATTATTGGCGCTCGTTTGACCGTTACATTGTCCTTCTTGCCGAATCCAGGCCTGACGGCTCCAACCAGCGGCCATACCGGGCATTCAATGACTCCCTCGTCACCTTAGCTCACCAGATACGTTCGCTTTATCGGGACATGTGCGAAAACATTACCGGTAGCCACCCCAGAGTCTACCGGCATGTCGCCGCAGGCTTCGACGCAGGTGTAATCGCAGTCCCCAAGAAGTGCTCCCTGCCATCCATCTACCAAAAAGCGCTGGCGGATGTTCCTTTTATCCGCCAGGTCTGGTTCGCCCCTCCCCTGATCTTAGATCCTCCCATGAATACACGCACCGGTCAGTTTAAGGCTGCTACTGAAAATCCCATCACCGGACTACAGCTCTCAGACAAAGAGTGGCTCTGTTATCCGGCCCAAGTCGGACCTTTGACAATCTTCGTCTATTTCCACCGCAGATTCATGGGACTCGGATTTTCCCTTGCCAACTTATTTGAACTGGCAAGCAACGAACAAATCGCAGCAGGACCCGAGGCCATCTACATTTTTGGCGCCCCGCCCGACCACATGGCACGTTTTGGCGACCTGCCGACCGTTTTCTTTGATGACCAGGAAAACAACCTCCTTACGGCGGCAGTTCCCCTGGAGGAGCGTTTCGGCTATTTCGGCTATTTGAAAAAAATGATCCTGACACTCCACAATATCGTGATGATGAAGCGAGGTCGGTTGCCTTTCCATGGAGCAATGGTCCGCATCCTGCTCAAAGGGGGCAAAGCGGCCACTCTTCTGATCATCGGAGATACGGCCGCTGGCAAATCTGAATCACTGGAAGCCCTCCGAATATTGGGAGAAGATCTGGTCCAGGAGATGGTGATCATCGCAGACGACATGGGTTCCCTGGAAAGCGACCTACAGGGCAGAGTGATTGGCTATGGCACTGAAATCGGCGCTTTTATCCGACTGGACGACCTGCAGCAAGGATACGCCTTCGGCCAGATTGACCGAGCGATCATCATGAGTCCGCAAAAGGTTAACGCGAGAGTCGTGTTACCGGTTACCACCATTGATGAAGTCCTGCACGGCGATGCCATTGATTTTCTGCTCTACGCCAACAATTACGAAGAAGTGGACGAAGAACATCCGATCATTGAACAATTTAACTCTGCGGGGCACGCCCTTAATGTCTTCCGAAACGGTGCGGTAATGGCCAAGGGTACCACCACCTCCACCGGTTTGGGACACACCTATTTCGCCAATATTTTTGGAGCGCCTCAGTACCGTGAACTACATGAAAAACTTGCCATTAATGTTTTTGAAAAAGCATTTCAACAAGGGGTATTTGTCGGCGAACTGCGCACCAGGCTTGGCATTGGCGGGTATGAGAGCACCGGCCCTCAATACGCGGCCAAGGCGCTGTTAGAACTGATCGACGCAACATCAAATTAACTTAGGCAACAACGGACGCTCTGTAAACATCTACACGCTTGAAACAAACGCATCACGTGTATCACTCCCCGTGATTACTGGGACATTAACCGAAAACAACAACTTTCAAACAACACACAATCGTAAGGTGAACACAATGACACAAAAACCACTTGTCGGAATCTTAATGGGAAGCGACAGCGATCTGCCGGTAATGAGAAAAGCAGGGACCGTCCTTGATGAAATGGGCGTTCCCTTTGAAATGGACATCAGTTCCGCCCACCGATTACCGGACAAGACAGCCGAGTACGCACGCACAGCCAGAGAGCGCGGCCTGGAAGTTATCATCGCAGGAGCCGGCATGGCCGCACATCTGGCAGGAGTCATCGCAGCACACACGACCCTACCGGTGATCGGGGTGCCACTGGCCTCTGGCCCCATGAATGGAGTTGACGCCCTGCATTCCACAGTGCAGATGCCCCCAGGGATTCCAGTGGCCACGGTGGCTATCGATGGCTCAAAAAACGCAGCATATCTGGCCTGTGAAATACTTTCCATCAAGTATCCTGAAATCGCCAGGAATCTTGACACTTTCAGAGAAGACACCCGCAAGTCCCTGCAAAAGAAATCAGACGAACTGAAAAAAGAACAAAAGACCTCATAGTGTCGGTCATTATCATCACCACTTCGCTGCTGTCACAGCTTCGGTGACAGCAGTAAACAATCCACTTACCAACACCATCGAAATAAAATCTTCAAAGGAGAACAGTTATGTCCCGCAAAATGGTCACCATCGACGGCAATCAGGCCTGCACCCATGTCGCCTATTCAACCAGCGAAATCATCACCATCTACCCCATCACCCCCTCGTCTTCCATGTCCGCTGAATCGGATGACAAAGCAAATGCCCTACAAAAAAATATCTGGGGCTCAGTTCCAGCCGTGAGTCAGATGCAGTCCGAAGCCGGTGTGGCGGGATCGATCCACGGTTCTCTCACCACTGGCAGCCTTTGCACCACCTTTTCCGCCTCCCAAGGGCTGATGTTGCTCTTGCCCAACATGAACAAGATCGCTGGCGAATTGACTCCCACGGTCTTTCACATCACCGCCCGTTCCTTGGCCTACCAAGGGTTGTCCATTTTCGGCGACCATAGTGATATCATGGCAGCCCGCCAGACCGGTTGGGCCATGCTTGGCTCTCAGAACGTGCAGGAAGCCCAAGACATGGCGCTGATCAGCACCCAGGCAACACTCAAATCCCGCATCCCCTTCATGCATTTCTTCGACGGCTTCCGGACCTCTCATGAAATTCAGAAGATCGAGCAGTTGACGGAAGACGACATGAGGGCCATGATCGATGATGAATTGATCATTGAGCACCGCAAACGTGGACTATCCCCTGACCGGCCGATGATGCGGGGTACCGCCCAGAACCCGGATGTCTATTTTACCGGTCGCGAGACTGTCAACAAATTCTATGCGGCAGTCCCGGAGATTGTCCAAGAAACAATGAACAAGTTCGCCTCTATCGTCGGTCGTCAGTATCACCTCTTTGATTACTTCGGCGCTGCCGATGCCGAGAATGTGATCATTATCATGGGTTCCGGCGCCGAGACCGTGCAGGCCACGGTTGAATATCTAGTAGCCCAAGGAGACAAGGTCGGCGTGATCGTGGTGCGGCTCTTCAGACCCTTTGATGCCAGCGCTCTTCTCGGCGCCCTGCCCGATTCGGTAAAACGTATCACCGTACTCGACCGCACCAAAGAGCCGGGTGCCGCAGGCGAACCTCTATACCTGGATGTCCGCACCGTGATGGGCGAAGCACAGGACAACGGAACTCTAACGCTGGCGCCGGTGGTTCTGTCCGGTCGCTACGGCTTGGGCTCTGCCGAATTCACCCCAGCCATGGTCAAAGCAGTATTTGACAATATGAGCTCAGCCTCTGCCAAAAACCATTTCTGCGTAGGCCCCAATGATGACGTGGCCTTTTCCAGCCTTAATTACGACAAGTCCTTTGACATCGAGGGCAGCGATGTGTGTCGGGCCATGTTCTACGGCTTAGGTGCGGACGGCACCGTAGGCGCCAACAAAAATAGCATCAAGATCATCGGCACCGAGACCGACAACAATGCCCAGGGCTATTTTGTATACGATTCGAAGAAGTCCGGCTCCATCACTACCAGCCATCTACGATTTGGTAAAAACAGAATCATGGCCCCGTACCTCATCAACAAGGCCAACTTCATCGCCTGTCACAACTTCACCTTCCTTAATAAATACGATATGCTGGCCAATATCGAGGATAACGGCACCTTTCTGCTCACCTCCTCTTTCAGCAAGGATGAAGTCTGGAATCAGCTTCCGGCTCGAATCCAAAAACAGATTATCGACAAAAAGCTTAAATTCTACATCATCGACGCCTTAAAACTTGCTGCTGCCATTGGCCTTGGCGCCCGCATCAACATGATCATGCAGACTGCGTTCTTCCTGATCTCGAACGTCATCACCAAAGACGAGGCCATAACCAAAATCAAGGAAGCCATCAAAAAAACCTACGGGGTCAAAGGCGACAAAGTAGTTACTATGAATTATGGCGCCGTGGATGCGGCAGTAAACAATATCGTTGCCGTAGCTGTCCCAAGCGCAATCACCGGACACGAGCTGCCTCTTACAGTCCCGGCGGCAGCCCCGGCCTTTGTCAAAGAAGTCACCGCTAAGATGATCGAAGGCAAGGGAACAG
The DNA here is from genome assembly GCA_013792005.1 of Desulfobulbaceae bacterium. Classification (NCBI taxonomy): domain Bacteria; kingdom Pseudomonadati; phylum Thermodesulfobacteriota; class Desulfobulbia; order Desulfobulbales; family Desulfobulbaceae; species Desulfobulbaceae bacterium. Next base: position 2,161 of record VMSU01000156.1, on the reverse strand, counting down.
AGATCAAAGTTTCCCAAATGCCATGCGACGGCACCTGGCCTACCGCCACCACCCAGTACGAAAAACGGAATATCGCCGTTGAAGTACCAATATGGGACGCAGAGACCTGCATCCAGTGTGGCCAATGTTCTCTGGTCTGCCCCCATGCTTCGATTCGCATGAAAATCGTCCCACAAAATGCCCTTACCGGAGCACCGAACACCTTCCAGAGCGCTGGAGCCGTTGGTAAACAATTTAATGACCGCAAATTCGTCATTTCAGTGTCCACCGAGGACTGCAATGGCTGCAGCCACTGCTTCCAAGTCTGCCCGGCCCGCAAAAAGGATGCCGCAGGCAACAAGACAGAAGATAAAGCCTTGCAAATGGTGACCAATACCGAAGAAGTCCGGCAGCGCGAATCCGTTAATTATCAATTTTTCCTCTCTCTGCCTGAGCTTGATTACACCGAACTCAATCCGGCCACCATCAAGGGCAGTCAGCTGCTCCGTCCACTCTTCGAATACCCTGGCGCCTGCGTGGGCTGTGGAGAGACCCCGTACATCAAACTGGCCACCCAGCTTTTCGGCGACCGGATGATGATCGCCAACGCCACCGGCTGTTCCTCCATCTACGGCGGCAATCTGCCAACAACACCTTACTGCAAACGGGACGATGGCCGGGGACCGATCTGGGCCAACTCCCTGTTTGAAGACAATGCCGAATTCGGACTTGGCATGCGCCAAACCGTCAACAAGTTAGGATCGCAAGCTTCTGAACTCCTTGAGGAAGCTGAGACAACCGGAGTCATCGGCAACACCTTGAAGTGGGACCTGCTCAACTCACCACAAACCACTCAGATGGAGATCGAGGCTCAGCGTGCACGGGTAGCCGAGTTGAAGAAGGTCCTGGAATCGAGCACGGCGCCGAGAATGAAACAGTTGCTGCATGTGGCTGACTACCTGGTGAAAAAATCGGTGTGGATCTTCGGGGGTGACGGCTGGGCCTATGACATCGGCTACGGCGGTCTGGATCATGTCCTGGCCTCTGGAGAGAACGTCAATGTCCTGATCATGGACACTGAAGTCTACTCCAACACCGGCGGCCAGATGTCAAAATCAACCCCACGGGCAGCAACCGCGCAATTTGCGGCTGGCGGCAAACGGATGCCCAAAAAAGATATCGGCATGATCTTCGCCACTTACGGCAACGTTTACATAGCCAAGGTGGCCATGGGCGCGAACCCTGCCCAAGTGGTCAAGGCCTTCAACGAAGCCGAGGCCTATAACGGGCCATCCCTGATCATCGCCTACTCTCACTGCATCAACCACGGCATCAATATGACAAAAGGGCTTGATCAGCAGAAAAAGGCCACGGAATGCGGACATTGGCCGCTCTACCGCTATAACCCGTTACTAGAGATGGAAGGCGCTAACCCGCTCACCATCGACAGCAAGGCGCCAGCCATACCCTTTGCCGAGTATGCCATGAACGAGAACCGTTACCGGGCGCTGAAACTCACCAACCCCACCATGTTCGACGAACTGATGGCCAAGGCCCAACACGACGTGGAAAAAGGCTGGAAATTCCTCACGGGACGCGCTGCGGCCCTTGAACCGGAAAAATAATCTGTTGTTGTAAATTCCGCCCACCGCAGAGGGGCTGCACCAGCCCCTCTGTTTTCTTAGGGCCTCGGTCGTAATAAATTGTCCCAATATTGCGCAGGATTTCCGATCGTATTCGAGGAGCGGCAACAGGCGCATAGCAGCGCTATGTAACTGTTACCGGGACGAAGAAGACTACCGGAAAGACAAGCAAGATGGGATGATTTATTTTGACTGAGGCCCTTAACCTGCATGAGAGATGTGATGACACAGACGATTCTAAGGATAAACACTATTGAAACACACGTTCCTTCTGGGATCACCATCATGGAAGCAGCGCGCCAGACCGGCATCACAATCCCCAGCCTCTGTCAGGTGCGTGGCAACAAATCAACAGAGTCATGCGGGCTATGCATTGTCGAAGTGGAGGGACTTTCAAAACCGGTGCTTTCCTGCTCCACTCTTATTTCCGAAGGCCTGGTAGTAACCACCGACAGCCCAGAACTCAAAAAAATCCGTCAGGAGCGACTGGCAGCGCTTGCCCAGACCCATTTTGGCGACTGCAAGTCTCCCTGTAATCT
>VMSU01000155.1 GCA_013792005.1 Desulfobulbaceae bacterium | reverse complement strand
CACCAAGGCCAATGTGGCCACTGCCCTGCAGATGGTGTCTTGGGGGGTCCAGGTCAACGATTACGGTAATGCTATTCTGGACGATAGCGGTAATTTTATTAAGGTCAAGGGCGAAGGTGTGACCGAAGAGATGTGGTTGGAGATGGTAGCCTATGCTGCGGATAAGGGTTGGAAGGGTGGCAATTACAAGAGCCTGAACCTGCCATTTGAGCCTAAGCTTATGGGCCAGCCCAAAGAGATCCGTGAGCGGATGATTAAGCGGGTTGAGGATTTCGTCTACTCGATGTTGGTTAATATCTTTAACGCCAAAGATACCGCAGACCTTGCCATTGAGGCGATTCTTAAGGCGAATTCATTCGATATGGGGCCGAAAGCTACCATGGTTGAGGATCCGACCGAGTGGAGCGAGGCCAAGATTCGGGAGAGGGCCGCTTTTTTGACTACAGATAAGGGGCCGGCAGGTGATTTTGATGATTGATGACGTGCCCTTGTCACGAATTCATATTAAACAGGCTTGCAGATATGTGAGCCTGTGAGGTTTTGAACGAGCCGCTGCGGTTTTTTTTATTTTACCCCTTCACTGACAACTGTTCTCGTCTGGTGTGACACTTTGTCACATTGTGTTGTTTGGTTATTTCAATTAAATAACTATTCGCGGTAACTACACAGGTAATCAGTTATCGGTTTACGGTTATCGGTTAAAAGAATCATGATTAGTCATAAATCATCGCATGATACTCAATGTCAGTGTGTCCTCATCCATTGGCAAGACCCAATCACCGTCAACCGACAACCGATAACCGTCAACCGACAACCGTAAACCGATAACCGTAAACCGATAACCGACAGCCGACAGCCGACAACCTGATTGGCGTCAACGGGTTGGTGAGCTACTTGCCACGCTATTGGTTGGTGGGGAAAATTGTCTCGTTTATCCCCTGGACATGAAGGAAAACAGATCATGATTTCTCCCCGTAGCACCATTGATTCCTCGCGTTGGCGCAGGCGGATGGTAGTCATGTCTATTGTTTTGGTTATTGTCTCCTTCAATATTTTTAATATCCTCCTCACGGTCAAGTTGACTTTCTGTCACAATCGACAGATTCAAGCCATCAACACGGTCAGTATCAATGTCAGCGCTGCCCATTTCGATTTTGACAAGATCCTCAACGGGGATCACACCACTTCCCTTCTTGAAGTTAATGATCTTCTCCAGCAGGCGCTCACAGCAGTAGTGGAGATGGGTGCGGTCTCCAGGGAGGGTGTCCTGCATAAAATTACCCTGCCGGATGAGCTCCCAGGCCAGATTTCGGCGTTGACCAGACAACTTGACTCCCTACGCTTGTTGAGCGGTAACAGTCTGCAGTCGCTCAGGATGGAAGGAGGGGCGAGTTCCTTTGTCACCGAGGCTAACCGCGATTTTAGGCAGGTGAATAAGACGGTCGGAACGGTTAACTCCCTAATCTGGCAGACTATTAAGCGTGAACAAAGTCTTTTTATCAAAATTCAGATATTCATTACCTTCTGGTCCGTCCTCCTAGCGCTGCTTACCATCAGCTTGCTCCACCGTTATGATCGGGTCCGGCAGCGTAATGTGGAGGCATGGGCCCATCAGCGGAGTCAAGAACAATTTCTTGTCCAATTTTCCCGCTTCTGCCGTGATACTGCCAGAATCGAACCGGTCTATGAACTTGTCACTTCTTGGCTTTCTGGCCATCTTGGGATTGACCGTGTATCCGTATGGCGTTTCGATGAAGGGAGCGCCACTCTTTCCTGTCGTTGTCTCTATGAATCCGAGAGCAAGAATTTTTTCTGTGTCAGCAATAAACTATCGTGCCAGGAGATCCAGCTGTACTGCGCCGCCCTCAAGAAGGATGAACCAATCGTGGTCGAGGATGCTTGGACTCACCCCGCCACCGCCGAACTCACTGAGGATTATCTTCGCCCTCACGAGATCCGTTCCCTGCTCGACATTCCTCTCAAGTTAAATGGCGAAATCACTGGAGTTCTCTGTCTGGAGGTTAAAAAAAGGACGCGCGGGTGGGAACCGCAGGAGATTGCCCTATGCCTGGGAGTTGCGGACCATGTTTCTTTGGCCATGGGAAACGCCTGGGAGAAGGATCTCCGGCAACAAGAGCAGACTAGGTACTCAGTCAGACTGGAACATGAGGTAAGGGAGCGCACCACCGCCTTGGCGGTGGCTAATGAAGCTCTGCAGGAGAACGAGGCCAGGCTTCAACTTATCTTTAACAAGGCGCCGTTCGGGGCGGCGCTGGTCAATCTTTATGGCCATTTTGTTCAAGTTAACGAGGAGTTCCTCCGCTTTGTCGGTTATGCCGAGAAGAAATTAGCACAAGTCAATTTCCTCAGACTTGTGCAGGCAGAGCACCGGGCCCTTTATGAAGAGAATTTCGGCGCCCTTCTGGCCGGCGCTATTTCAAAGTTTAAGGCGGACAGCCTCTACCTGCACCATAACGACGGCTCTGTCTGGGGGCGGACAACCATCCGGGTCCTCAGAGACGACTCCGGTGCGCCTCTCTACTTTCTGGTTTTAGTGGAAAATATTTCCGAACAGAAGGCCTACGAGGATCAGCTCGGTAAACTTCATAAGGCGATCGAGCAGAGCCCCCTATCCATCCTGATCACCGATCCCTCCGGTATCATTGAATACGCCAACCCCTTTTTCTGTTCGGTCACCGGCTATGAACTTGCCGAGGTAGTCGGGCAGAACCCTAAGGTCCTGAAATCGAATGTCCATGAGCCTGCCTTTTATCAAGACCTCTGGCAAACCATCAAGGCTGGCAAGACTTGGCAGGGCGAGATCTGCAATCTGAAGAAGGATGGCACCCCGTTCTGGGAATATGCGTTGATCTCGCCGGTTACCGATCATGATGGCAAGATCGTCAGTTATATCGCGGTTAAGGAAAACATCAGCGCCAGAAAAAAGATGGCTGATGAACTGCGGGAACGCTCAGAGATTATTACGAGCATTGCCACTGCCGCTTTGAGCGCCATCATCATGATCGATAACAGTGGACTTATCTCTTTTTGGAATAAGGCCGCTGAACAAATATTCGGTTGGACGCGGCAGGAGGCCCTTGGGCAGGACCTCCACCAACTTCTTGTCCGTGATGAGTGCCGGCAAAGATTCCTGGTCAATTTTGAACAATTTCAGCAAAGCGGCGCTGGCTCAGCAATCGGTCGTCATGTGGAGATGAACGCCCTCCGCAAAAGCGGAGAGGAGTTCCCGGTTGAGCTCTCCCTCTCGTCGATTCGGGTCCAGGGGAAATGGCATGCCGTGGGAATTGTCAACGATATCTCCGAGAGAAAGGAAGCGCAAAAAGCTATCCTTATCGCCAGGGATGAAGCTGAAGCGGCAAACCGGGCTAAAAGCGATTTCCTGGCCCGCATGAGCCATGAGATCAGGACGCCGATGAACGCCATTATTGGATTCAGCGAACTCGCCTTGGAGATGACCTCGCCTCCTAAACTGACGGATTATCTTGGCAAGATCTCCTCTTCCGGGAAAAACCTTTTGTGCATCATTAACGACATCTTGGATTTTTCTAAGATCGAAGCAAAAAAAATGACGATTGAGGCGCACCCTTTCTCTCTTGAATCGATGTTGACTGATCTGGCCAGCATTACCACTATTAAGGCTGAGGAGAAGGGGGTGGAGTTCATGTTCGCCGTGGCGCCCGAGGTGCCGGAGCAGCTGGTCGGCGACTCTCTTCGTCTGAATCAAATACTCATCAATCTTGTTGCTAATGCCATTAAGTTCACCGAGAAAGGTGAAGTAATTCTTGAGATTGCGGTCCAGGAAAGGAGCGCCGACAGGATTACCCTTCACTTTTCGGTGCGGGATACGGGTGTGGGCCTTACCGAGGAACAGATCGGTAAACTTTTCACCCCATTTAGCCAAGCGGATGGTTCTATCAGTAGAAACTATGGTGGGACGGGGCTTGGCCTTGCTATTTGCAAGAGGTTGGTGGAGCTGATGCAAGGTGGGTTTGAGGTGCACAGTTGCTTAGGTCAGGGGAGCGATTTTTCATTTACTGCAGTATTGGCGGTACAAGAGGAATGTTTCACCCCGCTGGCTTATTCCGCCGACCTGCGGGTGCTGGTGGTCGAGGGGTACCCGGCAACTCGTGAGATTCTCCGTAAGGCGCTGGCGTCCTTTGCTTTTATGGTCACGGTAGTTGAGGACGGGGAAAAAGGACTTGAAGAATGTCGTCGGGCAATGGAGCAAGGAGACCCCTTCGATCTTGTCCTTCTGGATTACCGATTGTTAGGAAGGAATGGCGAAGTGGTGATAGAAGCAGTAAGGGCGTTGTTTCCTGCGGAGCAACAACCGAAAGTTCTTGTGCTCACTTCGACAAGCGCCGCCCACGTCGTTGAGCGCTGCCTTGCCGCCGGTTGTGATGATGTTATCGTCAAACCAGTGAGTCGAGTGGGCCTGTTGGCGGTTATCAACAGACTCTATGACCAGAGGAATCATGTTGAGGACAGCGCCGCCTCGTCCGAAGAAGAGGCTCATCTGCAACTGATTTACGGGGCCAGGGTGCTGGTGGTCGAAGACATTCTGATCAATCAGCAACTGGCGGAAGATATTCTTTGCCGGGTCGGAGTTTTGGTGGAGATTGCCAATAACGGTCAAGAAGCCTTGGACCTACTGTATGAAAAGGAATTTGATCTAGTGCTGATGGACATTCAAATGCCGGGCATGGATGGTCTCCAGGCTACCCGACTAATACGGGCCAGCGCTATCCAACGGTTGATCGATCTGCCTATTGTGGCCATGACCGCGAATGCCATCAGAGGAGATGAGGCCTTGAGTCTTGCCGCCGGGATGAATGACCACATCACCAAGCCAATCGACTGCCGGGCGCTCTTTGCCACCATTGCCAAATGGCTGCCTCCCAAATTTCACTCGGGAACTTTGGCTAAATCCCAGGAGACATTGGCAGTTTCATCGGGTGATCTTCTGCCACGAATTACGGGAATTGATCAGGCCCAGGTGATGAACAGGATAGGCAGCGTCCCTCTTTTCATTGAACTTCTTCATCATTTTGTCGATTTTTATCCGAAAGAGGCGGACCGGATCATTGCCCAGATAGAGAGTCGGAATTGGGATGATGCTTGCAGCGCGCTCCATAGCGTGAAAGGGGTATTGGGTGCCATTTGTGCCCAGGATTTATTCCGTCTTGCTGTCGATTTGGAACAAACATGTAAGAAACAGCAGGCCCCAGTGACGATGTTGGCCACATTCAAAAAGTGTTACGATCTGTTCATTGAAGATTTACAGGACTTTTTTTCCCCGGTGATAACCTCACCCTCTCCGGTGCAGCCATCACAGAAGATCGAACCTCGCCTGTTGCGCGATCTTTTGCTTTCTCTTCTGTTAGAGATTAAGGCACACCGACCAATCAAGTGTGTCGCTCTGATCACACAACTGAAAGAACTTACTTGGCCTGTGGAACGCCGGCTTGAGATAGAGCAGCTGATTTTTGCTGTCGAAAATTATCAATTCAAAAAGGCCGGACAGCTTGTTGAGCAGCTTGTCAACTTGTTGAATAATGAAAGGAACGAATGAAACAGCTTTCGCAATGCACGGTGTTGATTGTTGACGATACCAGGGAGAATATTGATATTCTGATCGGTGCCATGTCTAGCGCCTCTTATGATGTGATGGTCGCTATGGACGGGTTAACCGCTTTGGAGCTTGCCCAAAGAGACGTACCTGATTTAATCCTTCTTGATATCATGATGGCCGGCATGGATGGTTACGAGGTTTGTCGACGATTAAAAAACTCTCCTGCCACCAAGGATATCCCGGTGATTTTTTTAACTGCCCTTGCTGAAATTTCAAGCAAGACCAAAGGGTTTCAGTGTGGGGCCGTGGATTATATTACCAAACCTTTTGAGGTCGAGGAGATTCGCGTCAGGGTTAAAACTCATCTTTCTTTACAATTAGCCAGACAAGATCTGGCTCGACAGAATGAGCTTCTAGAGCAGCATGTGCGGGAGCGGACCAAGGAACTGTCTTTAACCCAAGAGGTCACCATCGACTGCCTGGCGGGATTGGCTGAACACCGTGATCCGGAGACCGGCGGTCATATCTTGCGTACTAAGCATTATATCCAGTTGCTTGCCAATCACCTTCGCCATCATTCCAGATTCAAGCGCCTGCTCGAAGAGTTCACCATTGACCTCTTCTGTAAATCAGCTCCGCTTCATGATATCGGTAAAGTCGGGGTTGCTGACAGTATTCTGCTTAAGCCTGGTACGTTGACGGACGAGGAATTTCAAGAGATGACCAAGCACACCGTTTACGGTCGTGACGCCATTGCTGCGGCCGAAAAGAAACTCGGGGGTAATTCTTTCCTGCGGATTGCCGCAGACTTTGCTTATACCCATCATGAAAAATGGGATGGCTCCGGTTACCCGCAAGGCCTGAAGGGAGAGGAAATCCCCCTTGCCGGCCGCTTGATGGCGTTGGCTGATGTGTATGATGCCCTGATCAGCAAACGGGTTTATAAGCTGCCCTGTCCTCACCATCAAGCAGTAAGGATTATCACCGAGGGTGACGGCCGTACTTCACCCTCACATTTTGATCCGGAAATATTGGCCGCCTTTACTGTGCTTCAGGAAGAGTTCAGGCTCTGTGCCCTGCGGTTTGCCGATTTCGAGGAAGAAAGGAGTGTGCTCAGGAGGAGGGTTGCGGATTAACTAATACTGGTTTGCCGCAGTACTCGTCTGGAAGGTTCGGCAGTGGGTGTGCGTAATCTATCAACTCTTGGTCGAATTCAGGTCGGCGGTTTCCTTGATCTCTGTTTTTAGTGAGTTTATTTCCTTCATGCCTGGGACGTTGTTTTCCAGCATGTTTTTACCTGTATCTTCCACATCGCGGAGACCATTCTTGAACGATCTGATGCCCTTGCCAAGTCCGGCGCCGATTTCAGGGAGCTTTTTGCCGCCAAAGACGAGAAAGGCGATTCCCATGATGATAATCAATTCTGGTGTTCCTAGTCCAAACATTGCGTGCTCCTCGGCTGGCTACCTTTGGTCGTTATCTGATTGAGGCGGTGGGGGTCAATATACTGTGGGTGAAGAGACGTATAGTTTACGCTTTGGTATCTGAATCGTCGGTATCTTCGGTGAGTTTGTTTGGGTCGCTCTTATTGGCATCCTTGAAATTCTTGATGCCTTTGCCGAGACCCGATCCGATTTCAGGCAGTTTTCCCGCCCCGAAGATGATGACGATGATTACCAGGATAATAAGTAGTTCCGGCATTCCCAGTCCGAACATGGCAGCCTCTCGATGTTGAATTTGGCGGCAATTCCCAATGGCACTCTTTTAGGGACTCGGAAAATACCAATTTACTGGATCGCGCCCGGATCTGGGACAGATTTGGTTGCTCTGATTGAACTAAACCGCAGGCGTAGCAGCGCTACGTCGAGGATTTTGTGATTGAGTCGCGACCAAAGAT
>VMSU01000154.1 GCA_013792005.1 Desulfobulbaceae bacterium | reverse complement strand
GATGAACTCGTAAAAAAGTCAGGAGATAGCTATGAAACGTTTTCTCTCCTCTTCATATTGTACCTGCGTGCTGCTCGGGATATTGGCAGTCGCTGTTACTGCCTGTGCGCCAGTAAAATGGGATACTGTGCTGGAAGAACCGGCTAAGCTTAGTTGGCCACCTTCGCCGAATCCTAAAAAAATCGAATACCTGGGAACGCTGCATGAGTTTACTCCTGTGGGGCGTTCTCTGCGAACGGTTGTCTTTGGGCAGAATCCGGCAAATGAACTCGTTAAGCCTGTTGCTATCTCGGTCGGTTCTGACGGTCGGATGGCGATTGCCGATGCCGGTATGCAAGGGGTGCATTTTTTTATCCCGGGCCAGCAGAAATATCTCTTGTTGACTAAGGCAGGTGAGGTGGGGTTGCAATCACCAGTCAGTGTCATCTTTGATGAGCGTCTGAACCTTGTGGTCAGTGATTCCACTTTGGCAAAAATCTTTGTCTTTGATGCTGACGGGAAGTATGTGAAGGAGATAATTCCGCCGAAGAGTCAGTCTTTTGTCCGACCGACCGGGATTGCTTATTCCAAGGTTAACGGGCAGTTATATGTGGTTGATAGCAAGCAGAATCAAATCGTTACCTTTAACGATCAAGGCCGGTACGTGCAGAGTTTTGGTAAGCGGGGTGCGGGGAAGGGCGAACTGAATATTCCAACTCATATTGCTACCGACTCAACTGGTAAGGTCTATGTTAACGATGCCATGAATTTCCGAGCCCAGATCTTTGATGCCAGAGGTGATTTTGTCACCATGTTTGGTCATCATGGGGACGGTTCCGGGGATTTTGCTATGCCCAAAGGTGTCGCTGTTGACCAAAGTGGGACAATCTATGTGGCAGAAACCTTGTTTGATGCTGTTCAGCTTTTTTCTGCCCAGGGAGATTATCTGCTGACCTTAGGGAGCCAGGGGCTAGGTCCGGCTGAATTTTGGATGCCAACGGGGTTGTTTGTTGATCATGATGATAAGTTGTATATCTGTGATACGTATAATCAAAGAATCCAGATATTTCAACTCTATGGCACAGAGGGAGGAGGTCGATAATGAAGGTGGTTATTTGGGCGCTATGTTCGGTTCTGTTGTGGGTAACGCAATCACTGGCCACGCCTGGGATACTTTCTTCGAAGCATAACATGTCGTCATGGGGACCGGGCGATGTCAAGGCTTTGACCGAAGATCGAGTCTGCATTTTTTGTCATACCCCGCATAATGCGACTCCACAAACCCCTCTATGGAATCGATCTATTCTGGAAGGGGTTAACTACCAACTCTACGAGAGTTCGACATTAACGGTAACTGTGGGCCAGCCGACAGGGCCTTCTCGATTGTGTCTCAGTTGTCATGATGGCACGATTGGGATTGGCGCGGTGTTAAGTGTCTCCGGCGGGATTGTCATGACTCGGGAGTTGTTCGGTCGTTCCTCTTTGCTCGGCACCGATCTGCGAGATGATCATCCCTTCTCTTTTTCTTATAGCGATGCGCTTCCATTTAATCCCGAACTTCACGCCAATCTGCCCGAAGACCTGCTTACTTATCCGGGTGGAATTATTCATTGTACAACTTGTCATGATGCGCATGATAACAGCTATGGCCTGTTTTTAGCGGTCAACAATCAACGATCATCCCTGTGTACCCGGTGTCATAATGTCCAGGGCTGGGCTCTGTCAACCCACGCCACCTCTGAGGCCACCTGGAATGGATCAGATCCGAATTTTAATCCTTGGCCGTGGAACACCAAGGTCGAGGCTGAGAACCAGCGTCATACCGTAGCGGATAATGGGTGTGAGAATTGCCATGTCAGTCATCATGCCGGAGGCCAGCAGCGTCTTTTGCGTTATCAGGCAGAGGAAAATAACTGTATCAGGAATTGTCACAATGGTCAGGTCGGTACCACCAATATTGCCGCAGAGTTTCAAAAGTCCTCGCGGCATCAACCAGAATTGGCGACAATTGGTGATGGCAGTGGCAATGCTCACGATCCCACGGAAAATGCGGCATCAATGTCTGTGCATGTCGAGTGTCAGGATTGCCATGATCAACATGGCGTTACCAATGCCACTGCCCAGGCCCCGATAGTGAATGGACGAATGCGCGGAGTGTCCGGAGTCGATAAGGCTGGTTCGGCAGTTGACGAGGTTCAATTCGAGTATGAGGTGTGTTTTAAATGTCATGGGAGCACTGATACCGTCACCCCGACAGTGACCAGGGTGCTGCAAACCATGAATAAACGTTTAGTATTCGACCCTTCCAATCCAAGTCTGACACCTTCTTTTCATCCCATTGTGAGCGTGGGGCGTAACAGCAATATGCCAAGTTTGCCAAGCCGGTTTGTTACGTCATTAAACGCTACCAGTGTCATTTACTGCACGGATTGTCATGACAACGACAAAAGCACTAAAGTTGGAGGGCCTGGGCCTAACGGCCCTCATGGCTCGCAGTACAGCCCAATATTGCGGCAACGTTATGAGCGTCAAGCCGGGACACAAGAGAATTTTGCCGCGTATGCCCTCTGTTATTATTGTCATGATCGGGACAACATTTTGAGTGACGCCTCTTTTCAGAAACGATCCGTCGGCGGCGGACCAGGTGGACCGGGCGGCCATAGCTTGCATTTAATGACGGGAGGGGGGACTTCGTGTTCGGTCTGTCACGATCCCCATGGGGTGTACGATGCAACTCATACTACTGGTGATCACACTCACCTGATTAATTTCGACACTACGGTTGTTGGGCCTGTGACTGGCCAGACTTCCCCGATCTTTACTGATAATGGTGTTTTTTCCGGGACCTGCACTTTGGTTTGTCACGGGAGAGTTCATGATGGCAGCATCAATTACTCGTATCCGTGATCATGAAAAATCAATTATGAAGATGGCTTGTAACTACACAGGTTAACGGTAATCAGTTATCGGTTTACGGTTAAAAGAGGCAGTCGTAGGTTGGGTTAGCGAAGCGTAACCCAACACCCAATGCGATACAAAAAAGGCATTGATGTTAAAGCCATCATAACTGATTACCGTTAACCTAGGTAGTTCCTTAATTCGACATGGATCTTTGCGAAACTCATCGCTCAACGGGTAGTCGTCATCCTTGGGAGTTGGCCAGGGTCAAGGCTTTGAGGGCAATAGCCATCAAGTATGATCTTATTCGCTCCGGGATGAGGACTCTTGATATCGGTTGCGGAGATGGCTTTATTATAGACCAGCTTTGCGCTGAGACTGTGACGAAAATTGATGCGGTGGACATCCACTTGACCACTGAACAGGTTCGGTCTTTTGCCAAGGATAGGCCGAACGTTATGTTTCATAATGATTATACCTGTCTGTCGTTCAACGATTATGGCTTGCTTACAATGTTTGATGTTTTGGAACATGTCAAGGACGATGGAGCCTTTTTGCGGGACATCATCGCCCGATTTTTCCAGCCTGGCACGGTTTTTTTCGGCACTGTCCCTGCCTTTCAATCTTTACTATGTTCCCATGACCATTTTCTTGGTCATCATCGTCGGTATAGTCGGAGTGAATTCCATCAGGTTCTTGGCAGCGCGGAACTCAAGGTAATTGCCTCTGGCTATCTCTTTGGTTCACTTCTCCCTGTGCGCGCCTTGATAGCACTAGCCGAGAAAGTTTTTGGAGTTGCTCAGAGAGCGCCTGGGATAGGCCAGTGGCGGCGTGGTGCGCTGGTGACATCTGCAATTACACAGGGGTTGGCTGTCGACAATGGCGTCCTCCTCTGGCTGAGCAAGATGGGAATCACGATTCCTGGTCTTACCGTGTGGGCAGTATGCAGAGTGTCGCGATAGTTATCCCGTGTTTCAATGAAGAGACCCGGCTGCCACAGGAAGAGTTTTACCTCTTTGCTCGGCAGCACAAGGGTGTTGATTTTATCTTTGTCAATGACTGCAGTACTGACGGTACGGCGCGGGTCATTGACACTTTGTGCTCCAAGATTCCTCAGCAGTGCATGGCGCTGCATTTGCCAATAAACTTGGGTAAATCGGGCGCCGTGCGTGAGGGCTTTATTAAGGCCTTTGCAGGAGACTATGCTGCCATCGGATTCTGGGACGCTGACTTGGCAACTCCACTCCCCGCAATTATTAAGTTTTCCGCTCTTTTGGCAGATTCCCAACTTACTATGGTTATTGGGTCGCGGGTCAGGCTCCTTAATCGGCATATTGAACGGCGGTCTGGACGCCACTATCTGGGGCGGGTTTTTGCAACTATGGCGAGTGTGGTCTTGGGGTTAACGGTCTACGACACCCAATGTGGCGCTAAACTTTTCGCAAACAACACCTTGCTAAGGCAGGTATTTGTCAAGCCATTTACGGTAAATTGGATATTTGACGTGGAGATTTTAGCCCGGTATCAGTTGTTGATTAGGAACCAGGGGGGGGAACCGCTTACTGTGAGCGCGTGTGAGTACCCATTGGAGCAGTGGCACGATGTCCCTGGTTCAAAACTTAGGGCAAAGGATTTTATTGTGGCGGTCTACGAAATAATAAAAATCTGGGATGCCCTTCACGGGCCGGGACGGAAGGCGTATTATAAACGAATTAGTAACCGATAACTGTTAACCTTATGTTCACTCACTCATCATCGTCATCAATGGAAATCTGCATTTTCTTGAGGCGGTAGCGGAGGGCGTCACGGGAAATGTTGAGTAGATTTGCCGCTTTTCGTTGATTGCCGTTGGATTTTTCCAAAGCGCGACGGATGAAACGTTCTTCCATTGCCTCCAGTGACAGGTCGTCTGGGAGCGGTACGCTGCCGACCGATTTGACGGGAGGTGGAGGACCAATCTCGGTACTTTGCAGAGCGGGAGGTTGGGGGGCAACGGAATCGAGGTTCTCCTTGATCTCTGCGGCAGTTATTTCATCGGAATCGGAGAGCACTACCAACTTTTCCACCAAATTTTTGATCTGACGGACATTACCAGGCCAAGAATAGGACATTAGCAATTCCATGCCCTCCGGGCTGATTGTTTTGGTTCCGGTATCATATTTGCTGCAAAAATTGTTGAGAAAGTTGTTGATCAGGACCGGAATGTCTTCTGGTCGCTCGCGAAGCGCTGGTAATTCAATGGTGGCAATGTTCAGGCGGTAAAAGAGATCCAGTCTGAATTTTTTTTCCTGAACTTCCTGTTTCAGGTCGCGATTGGTGGCGGCCAGGATTCTGATGTCCACCTGCGTGTCTTCTAGGGCGCCAATCCTTCTGAAACATCGCTCTTCAAGGAGTTTGAGGATTTTTGTCTGGAATTGATACGGCATGTCCCCGAGTTCGTCGAGCAGGACGGTTCCGCCTTCTGCCACTTCAATCAAGCCTTTTTTCGATGCCTTGGCATCGGTGAAAGCGCCCTTTTCGTAGCCGAACAGTTCACTTTCTATCAGGTGGTCCGGCATGTTTGAGCAGCCGATTTGCACGTAGGGGGCATCGTGCCGGGAACTCATCTCGTGGATCTTCTGGCAGAGGTAGTTTTTTCCTGTTCCGGATTCTCCAAGAATCAGGATTGTCAGGTCAGATTTGAGGGCCAATCGTTTCATGATGGCCACAACCTTCCGCATTTTATCGCTGGCAAAGATCAGGTCGATATCGGAGGGGTCCGGCTCGTGATCAGTCTGGTCAAGCTCTTGGGAAATTGATTCGAGGACAGCCTTTAATTTATCGAAATCGATTGGCTTTTCAAGGTAATCTCTGGCTCCGAGCTTCATGGCTTGGACTGCGCCGTGGATTTCGGTCTGGCCGCTGATCATAACTGGAATGATTTTGGGTCGGGTTTTTTTTATAATACTCAGCAGTTCAATTCCGTCGATAGCGTCCTGCAACTTCAGGTCAAGAAGCGCGATATCAGGGTCTTGGTCTTCGATGAGTTCCAGCGCTTTCTTTCCTGATCCGGCAGAGATTGTGGTATATCCTTCCTGCTTGAGGAATTTCTCAAGTCCAAAGCGGATGAGCGCCTCGTCGTCGACGATCAATACTTTTTGATTGTGTGGTGCCCGGGAGGATTTTATGGTCATGTGGATGTGTAGGTAGTAGCCGTTAACCAGGGTTATGATGGACGAATGTTATGATTTGCAAGCTTGCTGCTCAAGCCTGTTCGATATCGCTGTAGGAGATGCGAACTGGAATAACTACACAGGTTAACGGTAATCAGTTATCGGTTTACGGTTAAAAGAATCATGGTTAGTCATAAATCATCGCATGATACTCAATGTCTGTGTGCCCTCAGCTATTGGCAGAACTCTATTACCGTCAACTGTCAACCGTAAACCGACAACCTGAGTAGGGGTAGGGTGCGCAACTTGTTGCGCACGCGGATCATGAATGGCCCACCAATCGGTGCGCATGATGAAACCATGCACACCCTACCAGGCTCAGCCATTGGCAGGACCCAATCACCGTCAACCGTAAACCGACAACCTGAGTAGTTAGATTTAAATGTAATATACTCCCTCCGTTTAATCAACTGCCAAGCTGGATAGTGACAAGAAAGTTGCGGGATTTTTCCGCCCATGGACCATCCGGGGCGAGGGTGAGATACCCTTGGAAGGCTCGTGCCGCCTCTTGTTTGCGGCCCAACTGATAGTTGCAGAGTCCAAGTCCATACATGGTGTCAGGGTGCCTGGGGTTTGTGGCGAGGATTTGCGTAAAGTGAGTTACTGCTTCTTCGAATTTATGTTGATCGTAAAGGAGATAGGCCAGACTGAAGCGGGCCTCGACCAGGTTTTTGTCCAGCGCAAGGGCTGTTCGCAGGTATTGTGATGCTTTTTCAGGAACTCCTTGCCGATAGTAGAGGGTACCTAGGGTGGAGGCAAGCTCTGGGCTATCGTTGTTATACCCCTCTGCGCGGGAAAGGAGTTCGATGCTGGCAGTTGCCGGCATGCTGCTTTGCTTGATAAGCAGCTCCGCCAGGATTTTTGTTTTTTCCTGATCGTGGCGTTGGGCAAGGTAATCACTTGTTTCTCGCGCCAGCGTAGGTAAAATCATCGGGTTTTGGGCAAGGCGCATAAACTCATCCCTGGGCATGAGCGGGGAGAAGTAGCGGATGCGGTAACGGTCAATCAGCGCTCGGTTCTCCCCGCTGTTTCTGATTAATACTGCCCCGGTAGGTTCCCAGTAGATGGGGATGAATCCTTCCTTGGAAAACATGTCCCATTCATCCGAGCGACCGATGATGGCGTAATTGATCTGCCATTGCGCCCGGGTCTCTGGCTCATGGACATAGCGTTCCAACGCGTCAAAGAGCATATGGTGATTGTAGTGGAAGATTTTGCGTTCCGGATAGAGATAGTACGCCAGATAGCCGCCGTAGCGGTCGGTATTGTACATGTTGCCGCTTAGATTTGCTGATTTTATGAAGCGGGTTGATCCAACCGGAAAGTTTTCGGCGCTTATACCCAGTCCCAGTGAGTCGTAGCGGAGGGGGGGGGATAATTTGTAATAAACCGCAAAGAGTATGGCTCCGGTGAGGATGATGATGCCAATGATGGATTGTCGTTTTTTATTGGTCGGCGCAGAGGTCAAGGCAGTGAGCAGTGGCGGCAGGTTGACGGCTAAGATCACGGCGGCGACGATGCTGAATGGACCGATTCCTCTGACATAGCGGATTGCCATGCCAGCAAAGGGAATCAGTACGGTAAGGCTGGTGAGGTCGAGGTTGCGGCCAGCAGCAAGGATGCTGGTGCTGGTTAGGATCAGCAGCCCCCAGAACAGTGGTTTTTCACCGAGAGAAGTGGGTTGGAATTCGGCGGTCATGGAGGTCATCAGATTCTGGTTCATGAATTCAAGAAAAATATCGTAGGTGCGGAGGCCATAGGGGCTTAGGGCCATGAGGATTATGGTCACACTCGCCCAGAGCCAGAGTGTGGAGAGATGCTTTTTGGGGATCAGCGGGAAGGTGGTATTGTTTTTGGTCAGGAGACTGCGGATGGTTTCGGCCCCGAGGAAGACAGTTAGAAAAATTGTTCCGTACAGGGCTCCATGCATGAAGTCCCAGAACCCCATGATGATGGGAAGAAAGATCAGGAGTTTGCTGTTGTGGGGTTTGGTCCGGTAGGAAAAAAGAAGAACGCCGGTTATGGCCAAGAAGAGCGAGGAGAAGAGTTCGGGTCTGACCACATAACGAAAGTGTGAGGCGGCAAAGGCCAGCAGCCAGACGAGAGCAGCAGGCAGGGGGGATAATCCTTGTCTACGGCTGAAGAGGTAGAGGCAAAGGCCGATAGCTGTTGTAATTAATATCTTAGCTGCAATCAGACCATTAGCGCCCAAGGTCTTGAAGATCAGAAACAAGAGGATCTGGGCGAGCCAGGCGTGGTTGCTGAAGTGCTTGCCGGCTGCAGTAAATGAGAAAATCTCCTGGTTGATGATGGCGCCTTGCTCCACCATTGCCCGCCCATTAGCGAGGTGCCAGAAGATATCGAAGTCCTGGATCGGAAAGATGCCCATGAAGCCAATAACGGCAAGGGTCAGGATGATCGGCAGAGGTGAGCAGCAGCTTGACTGGGTCGAAGAGTGGTTTGGTATCATGGGTTCTGGGTGTTTTTAAAGAGGAGCCAGTTGCCGGACTTTAACATTAGCTGGGCGTACCGGGTGAGGAAGGGCGTGAACTCGGCAGGTGCGCCGCGGGTCAGGATGTAATCGTATTTCATGCCATGCTCCTGCCATGAAAAGTCATGGGTTGCCAAGGGGAGACCGGCATCGGGGCGGAGAAGGACAGGTAACATCGGGCTGGGGAAGAGAGCGGGGCTGGCCCCTC
>VMSU01000153.1 GCA_013792005.1 Desulfobulbaceae bacterium | reverse complement strand
CTGCGTCCCCGTCCAACACCAGCGGGGATTGAACTGAATTGCGTGGCGGTTTTGCTCGTTCGGCATACCATATGTATGGCCTCACTCATAAAATACACCCCGCGCCTTGTATATCGCACCTTTCGGAGTCTCGCAGGCTCGCTTACCTGCTTAGCCATTCCCGGACTTTTTGCGAGATTGTCAAGTTTAAGTGATTGAAATTGTGTGTTTAAAGCGTAGGGTGTGCAACACGTTTCTGGTTGCGCACGCGGTTTGTTTGATTCTGAGGCCTTCTGGTTGGCGAAAAGTTACTTGATGACAAATCACTGCCGTAGGCAGGGCGGGACGCTACTTTGTCACATTTGCATATCTGTGTGCGCATGCAATTTCTTGTCATTCCGGCATGATTTTAGCCGGAATCCAGACCGTTGTGACGCACTGGACCCCAGCATGAAATCATGCTGGGAAATTTATACTATGGCTTCAATTTCATTGTGCTATAATCAGAATGTTTTTGTAACTGATTACCGTCAATCGAGTTGAAGGTGGTTGCGCCAAGTCTAACTAATTAAGGAGAATTACCATGAACAGGATTTTTACTTTACTGCTGTTGGTATGTTTCTGGACAAACCCGGTTCTGGCACAGGAGACGTTGATGGTCGCCGGTACTGGCGAGAATCAGGAGGTCGTACGGGCCTTGGCCAAAAAATTTGAAGAACTCCATTCTGGGGTAACTGTGGAGGTTCCGGATAGCATTGGCTCAGGCGGTGGGATTAAGGCCTTGCTAAAGGGGAAGACCGATCTTGCTCGAACTGGTCGCCCTCTAAAGGATTCTGAAAAAAGTGGCCTGGTCGAAGTTAAGTTCGGTCAGACACCCGTGGTGTTCGCTACTCATCCAACAGTGACCACGGTGGACAATTTAACTACTGCCCAGATCCTGGATATTTTTTCCGGCAAGATCAACAACTGGAAAGAGGTCGGTGGGCCGGATAATAAGATATATCCTACCAGCCGAGAGGTTGGCGATTCAGCCCGTATTGTCTTGGAGGCATTAATGCCAGGTTTTAAAGATTTGCAATTTGTCTCCAAGGAATTTTTTACTAGCGCTGAGGCAGTGCAGGCCCTTGCTGACCATGAGTTTACTATTGGTTATGTCTCCATGGCGTCGTCTCGCGGCAAGAAGGTGACGGTACTAAAAGTTGATGGGAAAAGTCCTGTTGTTGGTGTGGATGGCAGGGTCGATTATCCATATTTAGTGCCATTTTATCTGGTGCATAACGAGAAGCCTTCTGTTTTGGCTACGCAATTTATCGATTTTGTCCTCTCCTCCGAGGGGCGCGCTATTCTCTTAGCCAATGGAGCTGTGCCGGTTAATTGACGGTCAGGCGAGCTATGCAGGAAAGAAGGACGGTAAAATTCTCAACGCTTGGATCGATCCGCAGTAAGCTTTTCTTGCTGCGGATTGGAGTCGGCGTGGCCATGGCGTTTTCTCTGGGTATTTTTTGCTATTACCTTATGACTCACTCCATGGACAAGATAAGGACCGAGAACCTGGAGCGAGATACCCAGGTTATTATTGATCTGGTAAGCCGAAAGGTGGTTGATTACAAGAAGACCTTGGCCGAGATATCGACGGCAGAGGCGGTTAAGAAATATTTTCAGAACTATAGTTTGAACATGATTCAGGGCTACATGAAAAATCTGCATTCCCCCTTTGATAGCCTGGGATTGGTGGATGAGGAGGGGATGATGGACATCAACCTCGTCCGCGGCACGACGGCTCTTGGCTCGACCAACTTGAAAAATGATCCTGATTATCTGCTGGCCGTGCAGTCAAAACCGGGCCAGACCGTAATGAGTCAGCCACGCTTTGTCGACTACCTTGGGGAGTATGCCTTGGTTTTTGACTGTATGGCCACGGATTTTTTCGATAAACGTTTAAGTTTTGTCCGGGCGGCTTTTCCTTTGGCCCGGTTTGCCGAGATCTTTGCCCATGCCAAGATTCAGACGCTTAACAATATATTTATTGTCAGTCCGTCAGGCCAAGTGATCTACAGCAGTTTGAATAGTGAGGATTTGGGCCAGGATATCACCAAGGTCCGTGGTCTGCTCGGCAAGCTCTGGGCGGATGGTCGATCCATTGGCGAACAGACTTTTGCCGACGATTCTTTTAAGTTTAAGCGTGATGTCGTACCCGAGTTGGGATGGCAGGTGCTGGTTACCGCAGACTTGGCTCTATGGGAAAAGCCTATCGCCAAACTGCGAAATCAGATCATTCTCTTTGCCTTATTGATGGTGGCAGTGGGGGAGGTGATTTCCCGCCTGATCGGTCTGAAGATCACCGAACCTATTACTCGCCTCAATCGACTGGCCCAGACAATTGTTCATAGTGGTCGGCTCTCGGATCGGGTGGAGTGGCAGTCCATGGATGAGCTGGGGGAGTTGGCCCAATCAGTTAATCTGATGCTGGATCGGGTGGAGGAGTCACATAACCAACTGCTGGCCGAAAAACAGTTCGTCGATAATGTCTTGTCTTCGGTGGTGGATGGCATGGCAGTCTGCGGGGCTGATGGCATGATCATCAGGATTAATCAGGCACTCGCTCACATGTTAGATTATGAGCAGGTTGAGATGTTGGGTGTGCCTGTGGTCTCCATTTTGCCGAAAGAGGCTGTGGCTTTTCAAGATGACGGTAGTGTGCAGTTGGCGTTGGATTTTGAACATCAATTCCTACGGGTGGACAATACGTTGGCGCCAATGAAGGGTGGGGCAGAGCTTGCGGTATCCTGCACGATTTCATCGATTCGGGATTTGTCGGAACAGCCTGCCGGTTTCTTGGTTATTCTGACTGATATCCACGAGAGAAAGCAGCTTGAGCAGGCGCGAGAGAAGGCCGAGAGCCGTTTGCGAGAGACCCAGGATGAGTTGCTCAAAACCGAGAAGATGGCAGTGGTGGGCCAGATGTCCGGGATGGTGGCGCATGAGGTCTTGAACCCAATCAGCGCAGTCAAGGTCCGGATCGATCTCGGCTTGCCCAAAGCCCAGGAGTTGGCTAAAGTAATAGAAGTCATGGGCCGGATTATTAATGACTGGCGGGCCGAGGAAAACAAGGGGACTTTTGCCGACTATTTTGCTGTCGCAGGGAAAAAAGATCTGATAATTTTAGCTAAAATCAGTGACACTCTAGTCAAACGCAACGCTGATCGAATAGTCGATCTGGAGTTTCTTGACCGTCAGATCTTGCGAGTGATCAAGATTATAGATAATCTCCGTGAAATGTCCCGTCAGGAAAAGACTATTGAGAAGGTCAAAGTGACCCAACTTCTCGATGAGGTCATTGATGATCTGGGAGATGGGATGAGAAAAAGGCAGATTGAGTTACGTCGGGACTATCGAGCTGAACCCACGGTGATGGTTGATTATATGGAAGCATATTCCATATTTTCTAATCTGATTAAGAACGGGATGCAGGCTATTGATAAACAACCGCAAGGACATGATCGTGTGATTTCGGTTGTGGTCGATGTCGCCAATGAAGAGCAAGCAATGATGGAGATCAGCGACACTGGCATTGGGATGGATGCTACTCAATGCGAGGCTATTTTCACTCCTGGGTTTACCTCCAAGGGGCGTCAGGGCACAGGCATTGGCACCAGCTTTGCGCGTAAGCTGGCTCGTCAGTTTGGTGGTGATATTGTATTGAAAGAGAGTGTGCCAGGCAAAGGAACAACCTTTCAGGTGCTGTTATCTATGGGGGTAAGGTATGACCAGTAATTGGTATTGCAAGACAATTATATGTGTGGATGATGAAGAATCGGTTCTGGAATCGTACCGGCAGATACTTACTATCTCGGAGGAGGATGCGGAGCTTGCCGATATCCTGGCCTTGGCAGATGAACGGTCTGGAGAGAGCGCCGTCTCGGGCAGTGATTCTCGGCAGGAATATACCTTGTTGTTGGCCGACTCCGGCGTCAAGGCGTTACAGTTGATCCGTGATGAGTTGGCTGCCGGCCGGAGGGTAGCAGCGGGTTTTTTCGATATGCGGATGCCGGGGATGGACGGGTATGAGACGATTAAGGCCATTCGTGAGCTTGATCGTGATCTCGTCTGCACGGTAGTGACCGCCTATACCGACCGAAGTGTCAATCAGATCCGGGATCTCTTCTCAGGAGACAGTCAGGATCAGTTGCTCTATTTTAAAAAGCCTTTTGCCCCGGAGGAACTCGAGCAGTCAGCCTTGAACATGGTAAGCGCCTGGAATAACAAGCGCCGCTTGGAGGAGTATATGCGGGCGGTTGAGATGCATAAGCATGGCTTGAGTCATATTCTCCATGCGGTGGGGGTTCTCTCCTGCGTGCCGCCCCATTCGCTGCAGTCGTTGTTGACTGGCTTGCTCTTTGAGTTTATGGCCTTTTTGGAGGCGGAAAATGGGTGCATAGTGTTCTGGCCGGATAAGGATGGTCCGAAGCTTCAGTATGGAGTGGGACGATTCGAAAACCAGTTGAATCTTCATCAAGTTGTCGAGGATGAGAGTCTCTTCCAGGCATCATTGGCCGTGAATCAATGCCAGGTCGTTGGCAATCAGTGCTTTGTGCCCTTGGTGAACAGGGATCAGAGATTTGGCGGGATGTATATTGAGACCATAAAATCTAAAGAAATGCGAGCCGATCTAAATCTGCTTGAGATATTCAAGACTCAGATGGTTCAGCTCATCTTGAACAGTCTTTATCATCAGCGGGCCGTAACATCCATGGAAGAGGCGCTCACCGACCCGCTCACTGGTCTTTATAATCGTCGTTTTCTGGTGAAAGTCCTGTTTGACGAATTGAAGAGAAATATGGGCGTAAAGATGCAAATGGCTGTGCTTATGGTGGACCTGGATGACTTTAAGAAGGTTAATGATCTCTATGGTCATGACGCCGGAGACGTGGCCCTTCGCAAAGTGGGTAATGTCTTGCAGCTTGCGGTTCGAAAATGTGATTTATTTGGGATGGGCCGTGAGCTTGAGCATATTGGCAGGACCGAGCAGTATGCCTTGCGTATGGGTGGGGAGGAGTTCTGTGTTATTCTGCTGAATACCGGGTTGGATGGCGCCAAATCTGTCGGTGAACGGATGCGGCAGGGTATCGCCCAGGGTGGGTTTGTTTATCAGGGAGAGGAGATTCCTTTGACTGCCAGTGTTGGCATTTGGTCGGGTGAAGTAACTTCGCTCGATCATGAGAATGAGGATTTCTTGGCCGATTATATTGTTTGTGCCGACCAAGCCTTGTATCAGGCTAAAGAACAGGGTAAAAATCGGGTAGTGGTTTATGAAAGCAGTTCGGCTTGATGCTTAAGCATATGAACAGGACTCTGTATTGATTGATGAATCGGGGGAACTTCAAGGTTTGCGTTAGAAGTGTGTTGTGGGTTTGGAGGAGATAATAAACAAAAAAAGCGCTTACTCCATAGTGAAGTAAGCGCTTGATTTTTTGGTGGGCCATCGGGGACTCGAACCCCAAACCTGATGATTAAGAGTCATATGCTCTACCAGTTGAGCTAATGGCCCGGAATTGGGTTCGAAAGTATCACAAGTGGTGGGTAAGGTCAAGGGGGAATACCGAAAAAAGAGAGTATTTTTTGGTGATGTGCTTTGTGAAATTATGCAAGTAATTTTTTGTTATAATTTCTTCTTGACATAAGGCCTCTCTATGTGCTGGAATAAAATATAGTAATTGTGAAAAGAATAAATGTGAAAAGGTAGTGTGGGTAGTGCCAAATGCGAAAATTGTGAACATCTTGAAAATACTTTCATTGTCGTAAAGTCGAAATGAGACAATGGCATCTAACCTTGGGGGGGGAAGATGAAGATCACAATGAGCGCTATCACGATAGCCTGTTTGATCCTGCTGGTTGGGACAATGAGTAATGCTGCGGATGCTGTGGTGAGTAAAGAGGTGTCGGCAGAGAATCAACAAGTTGTTGATCTCAGTAAGGTCCGACGTCATCAGAAGTTACGGGCTTGGGTTGATTCGATAAAGCCTGCAGCGGGTCATGTTGAGACAAAGGCGAATCCGGCGGCAACCGAGTACTGGCGTCAGTCTGTCCGCAGGGAAAATCGAGGAACCATGCGTGAATGATAACTGGTAGTTGAGTTGAGAATTGATAAATAAAAAGAAAGGGGCCTGTTCTCGTATTGAGAATTGACCCCTTTCTTTTTATTTGTGGCTCTCGTGATACTTTAAGCCGTTGTCACAATATAATTTCATCATCTTTGGTAATAACGGCTCCTTATGTCTCCCAGGAGAGGAGGGAAAAGTTAGATTGTCAGGTCGTCACGAAGCGTGGTGCGAGGTCCGCCATGTCCAGATGTCCGCCAGTCGCGAATAGGAGCGATGTCGGAGAGTTCATTTTTGCGGCCTAAGCGGTCTAATCGATCATGGATCGACTGCCAGATGCAAGGAGTGTTGGTGTGAATCTCGCAACGACCGCCTACTGAACCACCGCACGGGCCATTCATCAGGCTTTTGGCGCAACGGGCCACGGGGCAGAGGCCAGCAGTGAGATGGAGCACACAATCGCCGCAACCGGCACATTGCTCAATCCATTGCCCTTGTTCCATTGAACCGCCCATGCAAGTGGTGTTGACGCCTGGGTAGATGCGGGTCATTGGTCGTAAGTTGGCAAT
Organism: Desulfobulbaceae bacterium; assembly: GCA_013792005.1. NCBI lineage: Bacteria > Pseudomonadati > Thermodesulfobacteriota > Desulfobulbia > Desulfobulbales > Desulfobulbaceae > Desulfobulbaceae bacterium. Next base: position 16,414 of record VMSU01000153.1, on the reverse strand, counting down.
AAAGTTAACGCCAACACCACAGGCCATGGAGACGATGGCATCATACTGGCCATCCCAGTCGTCTAAGGTGTCGATATATTCTTTATCACACTGACGAACCAGCGTCGCGGTGATAGTATTTAATTTCTTGCCTTCCTTCTGGCAACCCAACCGTAACAGTGAGGCGAGAAGTTCCACCTCCCGCTCACCTCCAGCGGAACATACCGAGACACATCCCCGGCACCCTAACACCAAGACTCTGCTGAAGTCCTTAACCATGGCTACGATCTCGGCCACGGGTTTGCGATTTGCGATGATCATTTGCTCTCTCCCTTGAATGGGCTTGGGCCAAGTGTCCGTATAGTTTTGTCCATAGTTTGGGCCGCTGTAATGAATTCGGGGTGGAGTCCTCGCTGTAGGTGGAACATCTCGATTCGTTCCGGTTCTACACCAAGTTCTACCAGGGCCTTTTTGACCGCCAGGACTTTCTTTGCCGCCCGTTGGCTTCCAAGGACGTTGTGGCAGGTGTCTTTGGGGCAGCCCACCACATAGACGCCATCGGCGCCATTTTCAAGGGCAGCAAGTAAAGCGCTGACCTGAAGTTTGCCGGAGCATGGTAAGCGGTTGATTGTCACAGTGGACGGGAAGCCATCTTCCAGTAGTCCGCCGCCATCTTGCGAACAGGACTGCTGGGATGTGTAATGGCAACAAAATGCCTGGATGTCAGGGCTGAAGCTCATTGGATTCTCCTACGTAACGGGGCCGCCGTTTGTTTGTTATTTGCTGCTGGCGCAGGCGGCAAGCAGACGTTCATCTTCAGATTCATTCAATTTGATTGCCTGGGCCGGGCACTCACTGACACAGATTCCACAAGCCCTGCACTCTTTGGTGCTGATCTCAGCTACACCTTTCGTGTCGATTTTAGGGATACTCCAGGGGCAGACTCGGACGCAGGTAAGGCATGATACGCACTGGTCACGTTCAACCCAGGCAACTTTACCCTTGTCGCGCAGGTCTTGTTCGGTAACATACCCTTCACTGACGGCAATCTTCCTGAGCGCTGTCATGATGTCAGCAAAGCCGACATTCTGAGGGCAGACAAAAACACATGACCTGCACTTTGAGCAGTACCACATAAGATCCGATTTGAGGACTCTGTCTTTGAGTCCCATGCGGATCATGTGGATGATCTTTCGAGGATCGAAGTCAGGGATAGCTTGGCTGACCGGACAGGCGCCACTGCAGGCGCCGCAGGAGAAGCAACGGTTGAGCCACTCGCCGCCGGGGATGTCGGTTACTTGGCTGCTAAAGGCCGGGTTAATTTCGGTGTTGGTAATTCCCATGGGAATCTCTCTTGGCTGTATTGATCAAAGGGTGAAGGACGGTCTTCGCATGAAGTCCATCGTCTTAAATAAGCACACGGAACTCACCTTTTCCCAGTAGATCATGCAGGTGCAGAATGCCGATCAAGCGTTGGTCATGGTCGACCACCGGCAGGATCGTTACTTCGTGACGTTGCATGATGCTCAAGGCATCAGCTGCCAAAAGGTCGGCCTGAATGGTTTTAGGGTTTGGTGTCATTAACTCGCCAGTTGGACGAGCAAAAATTGCAGCAGATTTAACCACAAGACGACGAATATCGCCATCGGTAAGAATACCTAGTATGTATTTTTCGTGGGAGACAACCAATACCGCCCCGATATTTTTTTCGTTCAGCTCTACCAGGGCCTCTGAGAAGAGAGTGTCAGGGCTTATTGTCGGGATGCGTGTTCCGGTAAGCATTACCTCTTCAACCCTGATCTTGAGTCGTTCGCCCAGGCTGCCGCCCGGGTGATTGCGGAGGAAGTCACTCTCCTTGAACTGTTTGCGGTTGAGGAGGACAACTGCCAGCGCGTCTCCCATGGCCAAGGTGGCAGTGGTACTGGCGGTGGGCGCAAGGCCCATGGGGCAGGCCTCACGTTCTACACCGACATTGAGCACGGCGTCAGAGGTCTTGGCCAGTGTTGACTCGCGGTTGCCGGTCATCGCGATGAGTCGATTGCCTCTTTTTTTGAAACTGGGCAGCAGCATGGTCAGTTCTGGGGTTTCACCACTGTTGGAGATGGCAAGGATAACATCATCGGGTGAGACCAGCCCTAAATCGCCGTGCATGGCTTCAACCGGGTGTAGGAAGAAGGATGAAGTCCCGGTGCTGTTCAAGGTGGCGGCGATCTTTTGACCGATAATTCCGGACTTGCCGATTCCGGTGATGATCACCCGGCTGGGGCAGTCCATGATCATGGCAACCGCATGTTCGAAATTATGGTCCAGTCGGTCAACCATGGCAAGAATGCCATTGGCTTCGATCTGCAGGACCTCTTTGGCAAGGGTGATTGACATGGGTCTATGGGTGATCAGCTGCCAAAGGCCAGCTTGTGGAAGTTCTGATCAGGTGGGACCGGATAGTCGTTGTTGAAGCAGGCAAGACAGAAGGTATCCTTTGGCATGCCAGTGGCTTCGACTAGGCCTTCAATACTTAAGTATTGAAGTGAATCAAGATCAAGGGATTTGCGGATCTCTTCGACTGTGTTATTGGCTGCGATTAACTGACCTCCGGTGGGGAAGTCAATGCCATAAAAGCAGGGATATCTGGTAGGGGGGCAGCTAATCAGCATATGGACTTCCTTGGCCCCGGCGTTACGCAGGGACTGTACCCGGCTGCGACCGGTGGTGCCGCGGATAATGGAGTCTTCCATGATGATTACCCGTTTGCCCTCTAGAAAGGAACGAACCGGGTTCAACTTGACCCGTACCGAAAAGTCGCGCATGGACTGGGTTGGTTGAATGAAGGTACGACCAATATAATGGTTGCGTATCATTCCCATCTCAAGTGGTAGTCCTGATGCTTGCGAGTAGCCTAGAGCCGCGTAGTTGCCCGAGTCGGGAAAGGGCATGACAAAATCGGCATCGATTTTGGCTTCACGAGCAAGGATTGCCCCCATTTTTTTGCGGGAGGAATAGACATTCAGTCCGAAGATATCGCTGTCTGGGCGGGCAAAATAGACCTGTTCGAAGATGCAGAATCGCGGTTTGTGCAAGGGAGGGGTTGAAATGGTACGGAGCCCATTCTTATCAATGATCAGGATTTCTCCCGGCTCGATGTCTCTAATGTATTTTGCCTCGATCAGGTCCAGAGCACAAGTTTCGGAAGCAACGACATAGCCTCCGCTGTTCAGTTGTCCGAGACATAAGGGGCGGAAGCCGTAAGGGTCGCGGATAGCGATGAGCTGAGTTTTGGTCATCAACAGGATAGAGTATGCGCCACTCACCCGGGTGAAAGTTTTTTGGATTGACTGTTCAAGTCCGAGAGCCGAGTTGTGGGCAAGAAGATGAACCACAACCTCGCTGTCGGTAGAGGACTGGAAGATAGCGCCAGCGGCCTCCAGCTCATCGCGAAGTTCTTTGGTGTTGACTAGATTACCGTTATGGGCAATGGCGATGGTGCCACCTTGGTGGGAGGCTGTAAATGGCTGGGCGTTAATGACGCTGGAACCGCCGGTAGTTGAGTAACGGACATGCCCTAAGGCCATGTTGCCGTGCAGGCGGCCTAGGATTGTCTCGGAGAAAACCTCCGGGACCAAGCCCATTGCTTTGTATTCATGGACTTTGACACCATCGGAAGAGACAATGCCGGCACTCTCTTGTCCGCGATGTTGAAGGGCGTAAAGGCCGAAGTACGTGAGTTTTGCTGCGTCAGGGTGTCCAAAAATTCCGCAGACTCCGCATTCTTCCTTGGGCCTGAGTGATTGGGTGTTGCAAGGCATAATATGATCCTTCTGAGCCCGGCGTGAGTGGTGCAACAGGCTCGACATTATCGGGCGTGTTGCCCGTCACATGGAAAGAGCGAATGAATTAAAAATCGATCCGGGAAAAAGTAAGTATACTACCTTTTTTTAGGAAGATGGGAAATAATTTTTTCTTACGATTCAGGTTGAATAGTATGTAGGCTGCTGGGGGGTAATTAGAAAAATCTTATTATTCTGGGATGTTGGTTATCTCGTTTAATAGCCGAATTGCTTAAAAGAGGGTCGAAACTAATGAGACTAAGAAAATATGGACTAGATTTTTTTTCATTTTCAATCTCAATTGACCACCAGGCTACAGTCCTTTAATTTCAAAGTGACTTAATTCTACTTTGTCACATTACCAATCAAATAACGCCAGCAGTCTTTTTCGTCACCCCGGCACGGTTTTAGCCGGGGTCCAGAGAGCTCGAACAGACTGGATTCCGGCTAAAACCGTGCCGGAATGACGAACAATAATGCTGTGAATCTAAGTAATCGTTTACCAGAAGCGTTGAACGTGCGGATTTCACCGGGTTGTAACCATTTTCCGGGGGCCCGGTGAACGGTTACGGTTTTTGCTCAAAATTATTGAAGAAATTAAGCCATGAAGATGTATTGTGGAGTGACCAGTCTCGGGGGCGCGTCGGGGCCTCTTTCATGATGTCAATGAGGCCGTATCTGGCGAGACGTCGGTATATCCGGACGTAGAAACACCGCTTACGATTAGGATAGACTTCGCACCAACCATTTTGGCTGCCGCCGCAGGGACCGTTCAACATGTATTTGGCGCAGCCGGACTGAGGACAGAGGTAGGCGAGATCGGCCAGTCGGCAATCCCCGCAGTTCTGGCATCCGAAGAGCAGGAGTTTAATGAGATACTCAATCCTCATCAGCAGGGTGTCGTATCCTGCCTCGCCGAGCCCCAGGCAGAGTTTCCGGGCCAAGGTAAATCCTGCCCCGTCTGGTTCAAAAAAGAGGGAGTGTACTGCATGGGACAGGGCGTACGGAATAGACAGTCCAGGATTGACGGCAGGATCCTTGATGGCCTGCGCCATGTTGAGGCCGTTTTCAGGGTCTTGGGCATAAAAATAGGCGCCATTGTCTGGCCAGTAGGTGAGTTCTGGGACCAAGTCACGCCAGTCAGGAGTGAGGTCATGGGCTTGACTGATCACGAAGTCCAGATCGGTAAAGGTGAGTCCCGGTCCGCCGATATGGGCGCCTGCATACCCTAATCCTTTGAGGATGGCTAAAAGTTTTGCTGCCCTGATCAGTCTGGCCTGACGACCTCGGTCCGGTGAGGCGGCTTCTTCCATGATTTGGGCATAGAGGGTGTCGCTGACTACGCAACCGGGGATCTCTCCGTGATGCATAAGTTTAGCTACGGTAAGGTTGGGGATAAAGACGTTGCCTAGTACCGGCAGGTTGAAATTGTTGAGTTTGAGGTAGAGCAGAACCTCATGGAATTTTCTGGCGTCGTAGCCCAGCTGGGTGATGATGTAGTCGGCGCCAGCCTTGATCTTGCGGTGCAGCTTGGCGTATTGGAGGAAGAGTTCGGACGGCAGAAGTTTGAAGGGGGAAACCGCCACCCCCTTCAGGAAGGAAGTGGGGGTGAACTCAAGGGCGGCCTCCGGATGGGAGGCTTCGATCCGGCCTCGATTCATCTGCGAAATCAGATCCAAGACTTGAACGCTGTCGAGGTCGAACACCGGTTTCGGCCTGCCCTGATAGCCCTCTTGGGGGTAATCGCCGGAAAGCACCAGCAGGTTGTGGAGGCCCTGCCGATCCCAACTGAACAGCAGGCTCTCCATCTGGTTGCGGTTCTTGTCCTTGCAGGAGAAATGGTTGATGACCTCCAGACCCATTGCCTGGATCTCCTGACCCAGGACTTCGGGAGACAGGGCGGGATGACCACCGGCGTTCTCGGTGATGCTGACCGCCTGCATACGGCCGTCGGCTGCCGCTTGGCGGGCGAGGTTCAGTAAACGGCTTTGGCCCTTGCTGTGACCACCTCGGCTTGGCACCAACTCGAAGGTGAGGGTGAATTGGTTGCGGTCAAAGAGAGAGCGACGGAAGGAGGATTCGGTGGTCATGGCAGGTCAGCTCAAGGTGTATTTATCGGCGTACCCCCTGGGGGTGATCATAAAGTTGCGCCAGCAGAAGGTCTTGGAGTTGCCGACGATGACCGTGGACTGCATGGTAATTTTTGCATCAAGCAGCTTCCCCAGGGTGGTGAGGGTGATGGTTTCCTGTCCTCTGGTGGCGGCGGTGACGATGCCGGCTGGCGTTGATGCGTCCCGATGCTCCAGGATCAGTTCTCTGGCCCGGACAATGTGTTCGGTCCGTTTCTTTGATTTGGGATTGTAGATGACGATCACGAAGTCGGCGGACGCCGCGGCGGAGAGGCGTTTTTCAATCAGCGGCCATGGGGTAAGGAGGTCGGAGAGGCTGATGGCGGCAAAATCGTGCATCAGCGGGGCGCCGAGACGGGCCGCGCAGCTGTTCAAGGCGGCGAGACCGGGAATAACTTCGATGGTGGCAGAACTATCCTTCTCGGCGGCCAACTCGAAGACCAGACCGGCCATGGCATAGATGCCGGGATCTCCGCCGCAGACCAGGGCGATGTCGTGGCCGGCCTCTGCCATCTCAAGCGCCTTGCGGCAACGGTCCACCTCCTGCATCATGGCCGAGGAGAGCACCACCTTGCCCACCAGCAGTTCAGGGATGAGATCGAGGTAGGTGCTGTAGCCGATGATGGTAGAGGAACGGGCAATAGCCGTCTTGGCGGCTTCGGTCAGGTGTTCGAGGCCGCCGGGTCCGGTGCCGACGATTGAGAGTCGACCGACAGCATTACTTGCGTCTCGGCCAGGGCGATGGTTACATTGTTCCATTTTGTTTTCCTGATCAGTAGAGTATTGGTGCAGGCGGCCAGCATGGCTGCCGGCTCGGCTACGGCTAAAGCCCCGGTCGCCTTCAGCACCGCGCTTGATGGAGTGATGCCTGGGACCGAGTTGAGTTGTTCCGCGTTGTACCAGTGTTGTCTAAGTCCGTGAACTGAAGCAAACTGGAGCAGCCCCGGCTCGTCGTGTTTGATATCAATGGATGCCATCTGCGAAACGGCTTGAAAGCAGAATCGGTGCTGACTGCAGGTGGCCATCGCCGCCTCTTCGATTTCCGCCATGACCGTGCCCCTGTTGCAGCCAACCCCTATGACGAGATTTTTGGGACAGAGAATGGCCAAGGCACGGTTCTTCGGGGGAAGACGGTTGCTGATGATCAACTCGGCTTCTTCAATTTTTGCTCCGGGGGCAAAGTCAGCAGGGAGTGTTCCCGGCAGGTCGGTAAAAACGGTAATTGTGCCGTTATTGACCAGTGCGGCGCTGGCTGCGGTCAGGCTGCCTTGGGCAATAACTAAATTGTTATGTCGAGCCCAGAGGTCGATGGCGGTAAGGCCTAAGGTGTCCGAGGCCGTGGTAATTACTGCCTGGCCGCCGGTTGCGGCAGCTGCAAGGTGAGCCAGGTGGTTGCCGCCGCCTAAATGACCGGAGAGGAGGCTCACGGCAAAGCGTCCAGCCTCATCCAGCACCACCACGCCGGGGTCGCTCCGTTTACTGGCCAGCAGTGGGGCGATGGTTCGCACGGCAATCCCGGCTGCCATGATCAGAATTAGTCCGCCATAGCGTGGCCAGGCATCGGCCATGGTTGCGGCCAAGCCTTGGCCCTGAGGGTCAAGGACAACGGCCTGAAGTTTGGCGCCGATTTGGGCCGCCAGTTTTTTGCCACCGATTGTCAGGGCGATGATGGCTAGTGGCGCTAACGGTTTTGTTCGCTGGGTTAACAAGGGCTCGGTGCTGGTCTCTTCGACTCCGCTCAGGGAACGAGTATGAACGTTTGGATAGCAAGCGCGATTTTCCGTTCTCTGAGCGGAGTCGAAGGGAACAGAAGCGCCGCCAGGAAGGATCTTTCGTTCCGGCAGGTCAATAACTCTGCTGCTGATCTTGACATTCCTGCAATGCGTTTCATTTCGGTACGCTGCTAATCGATGCAGTTGGTTGGTATCCCCCGTGATTAGCGCCTGTTTCTTTTTGCGGTTCCACCCCTGAATTTGCTTCTCTCTGAAGAACACATCGTCAAGACGATCACACTCATCACAGTATGCCAATCTTACCGGAAGCCTGTTTCTGGTATAATTAGCCCCTTGTCCGTTTTGATGCTCCCACAGGCGTCGTTCCAAATTAGTCGTGCTTCCGGTATAGTAGCTGCCGTCAGCGCATTCAAGGATATATATGTAAGGCATTATGCTTAGGTGCTGTTAGGTGGAGAAGTCGGCTTCGATTTCGTTCCCTTCGACTCCGCTCAGGGAACGATGTGGATTCAAGATCGTTCCCTGAGCGGAGTCGAAGGGAACGGGGGGCAAAGGGTTTGTCTCCGCATCATCTCTCATGGTGACAGCCGTTCGATCTCCCATTCTCCGTCCACCGTCCTTCGGTAGACAAGGCGATCATGCAGGCGGCTTTCACGGCCCTGCCAGAATTCAAGTGAGTGGGGAACCAGACGGTAGCCGCCCCAGAAGGGTGGGCATGGCACTTGCTGTCCCTTGAATCGACGTTGGTATGAATCGATTTTTTCCTGGAGTTGGGCCCGACGGCTGAGGGTGGCGCTTTGCCGAGAGGCCCAGGCCCCGATCTGGCTAGCCCGCGGCCTGGTCGCAAAGTAGCATTCCGATTCTTCACGGCTGACCTTTTCCACCTGGCCCTCGATTCTCACCTGGCGATAGACCTCCTTCCACCAGAACACTAAACTTGCCTGCTGGTTGCTGTCAAGTTCGTAAGCTTTGCGGCTGCCGTAATTGGTGTAAAAGACAAAGCCCTGTTCGTCGACCCCCTTGAGCAGCACCAGGCGGTTGGACGGCTGGCCGGAGGAGGAAACAGTGGAGAGCACCATGGCGTTGGCGAACTCCGGATCCACCTCCTTGGCCAGTTCAAACCAGGCGTCAAACTGGCGGAACGGATTGACATCGGCCGTGGCCCTGCTGAGTTTTGCCTCGTCAAGGTAACGGCTCGCACCGCTCTTGATGAGACGGACAATAATTTTTTTGATCAAAGACATGGGTGTTTTGGGTGGTGGGTAGAGGGTGAGCCAAGGGTGTGGCTTATGGCGCCCACTACTTGGCAACATCGACTTTCGCCTTACTTAGGCTGGCATATTTTCGTCAACCCCGACAGCCGTGGGCGAAGTTCTTGTCGTATAGTTTTGAAACCGCCTTCAAGTCTGCTTGGGCAAAGGCCTGACCAACGGCGATCATGGCGGTCTTGACGATTCCTGCCTCTTTCACCTGTTGGGCGATGTTGGTCAAATCTCCGCGGATAATCCGTTCTTCCGGCCAGCTGGCCTTTTCCACCACCGCCACCGGGGTGTCGTCCGGGTAGCCGCCGGCTTGCAGATCGGTCACCACCTGGTCAATTAGCCCGGCGCTCAGAAAAATCATCATTGTGGCCTGATGGCTGGCCAAAGAGATCAGATTCTCTCGTTCCGGCACCGGGGTCCGGCCAGCCTGACGGGTGATGATCACGGTCTGGGAGACCTCGGGCAGAGTGAGTTCGCTCTTTAGGGCTGCGGCGGTGGCGGCCATCGAACTCACCCCCGGCACCACCTCGTACGGCACCCCCTTTCTGTCAAGTTCCGCCATCTGTTCCTTGATCGCCCCAAAGATCGCCGGATCCCCGGTATGCAAGCGAACGACCTTGCGCCCCAGGCGTTGGGCTGCCGCCATCAGGGCCGCAATTTCTTCCAGGTTGAGCCCTGCCGAGTCGTGGATCTCGGCGTCAAGTCCGGAGAGCAGCGCCGGGTTGACCAGGGAGCCTGCAAAGACGATCAGGTCGGCCTCATTCAACAAGCGGCGGCCCTTAATGGTCAGAAGTTCCGGGTCGCCGGGGCCGGCCCCGACAAAATATACTGGGTTCATAGTTTATCAACTCTCATGTCACTCTGCCATGAAATCATAAATCTGGTGTAACGGGGGAAGGGTCGTAACCTGTTCTTGAAATATCGAGATCAAATTGAGCGTGTTCGTATAGATGGCATGAATCGGGTCTCTTCCCTTATCGACCAGTTCCTCAACGGAGGGCATCGTCTTGATATTCTCCTCAGCTATACACTTGGCTTCAGCCATTGCCGCAAACGATATCACCTTCGTTTTAACTGCCTGATCGAATATCTTTTTCAATTTAATAGCTATTTTCCCCATAAACACTCAATGGTTCGACCTTGTCTCGGAAATAATTTTAACAAGAACACTGTATTGAATTGGTCCCAAGCCGACCTCGCTAGCCCCGGAAGCCGCTTTCAAATCTGTCATTCCTAACCAACAAAACAATATAGTTCCCATAGTCGTTTACTACTGTAAATATTCTTGCAGTCAAGTAAATAAATTTGTAGTGACATGTCTCCAGCATTCATTAAGGGTGTTACAACATTCTTTCCGGCTGCCCATCTGACTTTTGACAAATTTCACATCATGAAAATTATCTATTTTTTTGTTCATGCGTTTTTCTCCGGCCAGGGCTGTTTCTTCTGCAGTTGCCTGATTCGGCTGAGAAATGGGCAACCGCCTTTTGGCAATGGCGATATCGTTTGTTCGGGAAATTCTCTCTTCCTTGCTATTCTTTTTCTCATGCAACAAGTGGGAGTCCTGGTTATCGTCGTCTCACAATGATTGATGAAAAATAATGCAGTTCATCCTGCCGCACCGTGGTTAGGTCGTGGATGATACGTTCGGTGTCCTGGGAGGTGCGTTCAATAAGCACCGCATGGTCCAAGAGTCCCTGTTCCGTCAGCAGCCGGACGATGCGGTCCATCACCCGGTGCACCTTCATCAGGACGATGGTCTGAAAGGAGTTTAAGACCTCGGTCAAGCGCTCGTTATCAAAGGTGGCTGGGATCACGGCCATCATATCGTCTCCTTGGCAGAGAGGGACGCCGGCGCTGGCAGCACAGGCCCCGATGGCCGAGACACCGGGTACGATCACGGTTCTACTTTCCGGAGCCAGTTCCAATAGGGTTTGGCAGGTGTAGAACCCGGTGCTGTAGATGGCAGGATCGCCTAAGGTTGGGAATGCCACATTGTGTCCGGTCCTGAGGTGGCTGATGACTGTGTCGGCTGCTCGGCGCCAGGCGGCATCGACATCGGGGTCCGGGGCGGCCGACATCCTGATCTTCTTCATTGGGAAATGGATCTCAATGATCTCTTTGCCTGCAAGAGGCACGACTTTTTCGATGATGGCAAGGGCTGTGGAATTGCCGTCTTCATGGCCTTTGGGCACGACCAGAGTTTGGCAACTGGCGAGGAGGCGCAGGGCCTTCAAGGTCAAAAGTTCCGGATCGCCGGGCCCGACGCCGATAACATAAAATGTGCCGTTCATTTGCTTCCTGTGATGATGGTGATGGGGTTAAGGGAGAGCGGTCCGTTTGCTTGAGGAGGGTAGATCTCCCGGCTGATAGTGATGGTGGAAATATCCACGTGCAGTCCGTGTTGATGAAAGATGCGTGGCGCTGTGTCTCTGGTGTTTTTGGTGACGGCGCTGGCTATGATGATGCCGTGTGCTTTAAGCCGTGTGCTTGCTATCGTGACAATGGCTGGGAGTTGTCCGCCGCTGCCGCCGATAAAAACTCGGTCCGGATCCGGAAGTTCGGTTAAGGGGTCAGGGGCTTGACCAGGGATCAGGTGGAGGTTGGCCAGTCTGAATTTCTGGCGATTAATTGCGATGTTTTGCTGTTGGTCGGTATTGCGCTCAATGGCAAAGACCGTAAGTCCAGGGCAGAGTCTGGCTGCCTCAATGGAGATTGAACCGCTGCCAGCTCCGATGTCCCAGAAAACGCCGGTTTGAGGAAGGCGAAGTCGATGGAGGATTGCGGATCGAACTTCGTCTTTGGTGATCAGTCCTCGACTGTGGGCGATTTCGGTCTCTTTCAGGCCGAAGAGGAACTTCGTTGTCGGGCTTGCCGGGGCGGTGAGGCGGATGATCATCACGTTAAGGTCGGAAAAACGCTGGGTTGCGATGCTCTTCGGGGTGCCGTGGGTAATACGTTCGTTGTCGCTGCCGAGTTCTTCCGCCACCATGATCCGGCAGTCTGAGTCATTAAGACCGATGGTCTCCATTTGACGATTGATACCGGCGGCGATAATTTCTGGACGTTGGTGCGGGTCGGTGAACAGAAACAGCGGGCGCTGGGTCATGAGCGCAGGGAAGAGGTCTTGGTCAGCGTACTGTTCCCTCGGCGAAGCCGAAGTGATCATTTGGTCTGCTGCTGCCAATGATGGTTTTACCCGACCGTGCAGTGACATGAATATGGCATCGTCCCACGGTTCTTTGAGCTGGGAAAAGGCAAGCTGCATCGAGGATATCGCCGGGTGAATGGTAAGTCTCTCGGCGCCGAAGCGAGTACTTAAGCTGCGGCCGATCCCGAAGAAGAGCGGGTCTCCGCTAGCGAGGACGGCAACATCTCCTAGAGTCAGCCGCGTCTCGATCTTTGACAGGGCTTCGCTGAGTGGCGAGATCGGCAGTATCTCGCAGGGGAGGTTGGAGATGAGATCTTTGTGGCGGGCGGCGGTAACCACACAGCTTACTTTCTGGAGGGCGGTCTGTCCCGCCTGGGTTGGTCCGTCAGGACCAATGCCGATCAGGATCAGTTTAGACATGGGCCGCCACTTGAAGCGCATTGTTGACCAGGTACACGGAGACTGGCCGTTGGGCAACGTCTTCGGCATAATTTTTAGCGGCTGTGCAGACTTTAGTGATGAGATCTGTGCGGCCTTCGGCAAGCAGCCGATCATAAATTTCCCGGGCGGTATTGGCTTGGGCTAAGGAGTGGCACAGAGGTTGACTGTCGCTTAAGCGACCGATGAATTTGGCTGCTGCTTCAACTTCAAGGGCGCCGTGGCGAACATGAGTTTGGGGAATGGCCATGGCGGCTTTCAAGATCTTAGCCCACATTCCGGCCAAGTGAATTCTGGTAAACCCGTTACGAGCGGCGGCGGTCAGGGAGAAATGAAGGTAATCCCCCATCATCGCGAATGATTCCACTGGTAGATTGAGAAAGGCTTGAACTCCCTTTTCCGAGGTGCGACCGGTGGAGAGCACAATCTCGCGGCAGCCGGTTTCACGGGCCACCGCCATAGAGGCCTCGATGGTGGCGGTCCAGGCTTCGGCTGACACTGGCCTGACAATGCCGGTGGTGCCCAGGACGGAGAGGCCGCCGACGATGTCCAGCCGATGGTTTAAGGTCTTTTCTGCCAGTTCACGGCCCTTGGGGATGATGATGGTAACGGTAGCGGTTATCGGGCCGAGTGATTCTTTTTCCACCAAGGCTTCTGCAATGGCTGCGGTAATCATCTGCCGGGGCACAGGGGTGATTGCCGCCTCGCCCACGGCGATAGTCAGGCCGGGCTTGGTCACGATGCCGATTCCTTCGCCTGCCACAAAACGCAGGGACAGAGGATCTTTTTCTGCGCTTTCGGCTAGCGTAACATGGGCAGTGATTTCGGCGCCGTTGGTAACATCCGGGTCGTCGCCAGCATCTTTGATCACTGAGGCTTGCGCCTCGCGCTTATTGTGCCGGTGACCATTGATTATGGCGAAGGAGTGCCGTTGGCCTTCGGGAAAGGGGATTTCCACTGTATCTACTTGATCGTTGCTGAGCATGATCAGGCAGGCGGCCTTGGCTGCGGCTGCGGCACAGGCGCCGGTAGTGAACCCCGAACGTAGGCGTTTATTAGCCACGGAGTGTTTCCTCTTCGGCTGCCAGCCGGATTAAGGCATTGACTATTGCTGCGGCCACCGGGCTCCCGCCTTTGCGGCCAAGGGCGACAATATAGGGAATCTCTTGCTCCGCAAGCCACTCTTTACTTTCAGCGGCATTGACAAATCCTACCGGTACGCCGATGATAGCGCCATCAAAGAAATTTTGTTGTTGGCAGAGGGTGATGACCTTGATGAGCGCAGTGGGCGCGTTGCCGATGGCGATGATTCCCGGGTTTTGAGCAAAGGCCATTTGGATGGCTGTCTCAGAGCGGGTGAGTCCCTGGGATTTGGCTTGGTCGGCAATGGTAGGGGCGGCGATCTCGCAGATGACATGGCCGCCCCAGCGAGCTAAAGCCGTGGCATTGATTCCTGATGCAGCCATCCGGACGTCGGTGGCAACACTTCTCCCTTCACGCAGCCGGGCGATGGCGGTGGTGATGGCCTGGGGGTGAAAATGCAACGCTGCTGCAAAGGCGAAGTCGCCGGTGGCATGGATCACCCGCTGGATAACGGCAAACTCATCGGACGGAAAGTCTTCAGGGAAACGGCCAGTCTGGGACTTGAACTCCTCTTTGATGATGGCAAAGCTCCTGGCTTCGATCTCTTCAGGCTTGATACTGGTGATTTTTGCGTTCATTGAGTTTTTCCTTCCCGGCACAGGGTGATAAGAGATTGAGCTGCCTCCGGTGTTTGGCCGAAGTGGAGGTGGAGGTAACCGCCCAGGGTATTTCTGATTTGATACCCCTCGCTTCGACCGTCTTGGAGTTGAAAGGCCCGAGTGATGGCGGGTGGCATCTCATCAATTTCCGAGTAGTGAAATTCATGGCCGTAGAGTGTTCCTTGGGTCCCCAAAAGGCAGGGCTGGGTAATGGTAGCCTCCCGGTATCCTAAGCTTGTCAGGCGCTGCCGCATTCGGGCTCGCACCGGAAAGAGTGCGGCAAAATCCCAGAAATCTCCTGCCAGATCGGTAATGCCCTGGCAAAGATAGAGGAAGCCCCCGCATTCGGCGTAGATCGGGCGGCCAGCCTCAGACCACGCTCGGATCTCGGCAAGCATGGTCTGGTTCTCGCTTAAGCTTTTGGCATGGAGTTCCGGATAGCCGCCTCCCAGGTAGAGGGCATCAAGATCGGGCGGCAGGGTTTGATCGTTGATGGGGCTGAATGGCACCAGCATCGCTCCGCTTTGGTTCAGTAGGTCCAGGTTGTCTTGGTAATAGAAGCAGAAGGCCTGGTCGCGGGCAATGCCGATTCTGACTTTGTGGGGATCTGTCGGTGTTGATACCGATGGTATCTCGGCTGGGTCCTCGATCAAGGCCAGGCGCTGGATGGCGGCAAGGTCGATATTCTGAGTCACGGCATCGGCTAAGGCGTTAATCTGGGCAGCGCTTAACGGGGACTCGTCACCCATCATCAGGCCCAGGTGGCGGTCAGGAATGACAAAGTCAGGATTTCGGGGCAGGTGGCCAAGGAGCGGGGTGTGGCAGTGGCTGCGGATTGCGCCGCTCAACAGTTCGAGATGTCGTGCGCTTCCTACTCGGTTGAGGATCACCCCCATCAACCTCAGCTCCGGGTCAAGGGTCTCAAAGCCCTTGACCACAGCTGCGATGCTTTCGGCACAGGCCTTGGCGTCCACCACCAGGAGCACCGGCAGCTTGAGGGTCTTGGCCAAGGCGGCGGGACAGGCCGCGCCGCCGTCAAAGAGGCCCATGACTCCTTCGATAATGGCAATGTCGGCGTCTGTGCCATGACGGTGAAAGCAGTTGCTGACCACGGTCTCGCCGCACATCCTGAGATCAAGATTCCGGGATACTCGGCCACTTACCATCTGGTGCAGGGTGGGATCGATAAAATCCGGTCCGCATTTGAACGGCTGGACCGAGGCCCCTTGCTGGCGCAGGGCGGCGAGGAGTCCTAAGGTGATGGTGGTCTTGCCTGCGCCACTGTTGGTCGCAGCCAGCATGAACGCCTGTCTTTGAGTCGTCATGGTTATTCGGGGAAGGCCTGGTTGAATTGTTCCGGATACAGAATCTTACCAATGCTGATAATGCCCTCGATCATGCGCATGGTGGGGCGGGCCACCAGGTGTTCGTCGATCAAAAAGACCTGTCGTTCCTTCACCGCCTTGATGGCCTGAAATCCTGGCTCCTCAAAAATGTCCTGTTCTGTGATTTTGTTCATCCGGCCCTGTTGCGCGAGAAAGATGTCGATATCTCCAGCCTTGGACAGCAGGTGCTCGGTGCCATATTCGGCAATGTTGGTTGAGCGCACCTGGTCTGCGTCGGCTGCAACATTGATCCCGCCTGCCGTGGTCAGGGCGAAGATCGCCATGCTCTGTGGGGCAAAGGTCTTGACTTTGCTGTGGATGGCCTCGAAGTAAACGCGCTTGCGGCTGGTCTCGGGGATGCTCCGGACTACGGTCTTGATCGACTCAAGCCTGGCAGTAAAGTGAGAGATCATCTCCTCGGCCGCCTGCTCACGACCTGATAGTTTGCCTAAAGTCTGCCAGTAGGCAAAGGTTTCGTCGACCGTGTTCGGTTGGAGCGAAACGATGGTGATCCCGGTAAGCCGCAGTTTGTCGATCAGGGCGGGTGAGGAGCGGCTGATCATCGGGCGGGTGATCACCAGATCTGGCCTCGCGGCGATGATCCGTTCCGGGTCCTCACGGTAGTCGAATTGTGGTTTTACTGTGGCGGCTTGCGGGTAGTCGTCATTAGTCGAAACCCCGATGATCTGCTCTGCTAAGCCTAAAGAGAAGAGATTCTCGGTGTGAGCCGAATAGAGGGAGATGATCCGGGTGAAGGGTTTGTCAAAGGTG